>JAKAVW010000036.1 GCA_021827445.1 Pseudomonadota bacterium | reverse complement strand
GATAATAGCGGATGATCTCGGGCACGAAGGCATACACCACCTTGTCATCGGCGACCCCGGCACCGGGGGCATTGGCGATGGCGACCGTGCCGCGTCGCCAGGCGCGCAGCAGCCCGGGAACGCCAAGGGCGGAGTCGGGGAGAAAGACTTCGGGATCGAGATAATCGTCGT
Organism: Pseudomonadota bacterium; assembly: GCA_021827445.1. Taxonomy (GTDB): domain Bacteria; phylum Pseudomonadota; class Gammaproteobacteria; order Acidithiobacillales; family Acidithiobacillaceae; genus Acidithiobacillus. Next base: position 14,730 of record JAKAVW010000036.1, on the reverse strand, counting down.
CGATACGCCGGTAGATCACATCCACCCGCTGTGGTCCGGAGATTGTCTTGAGATAAACGACATCGTCGTTGCCGACGAAAAAGTCCGCGCCTTCCGCCAGATAGGCACCCATCTGCTGTGCCAGATAACTATGCTCGAAGTAGGCCGAGTTGTAGATGCCAGGGGTGAGCACCGCCACGACGGGTCGCTCCCCCTCGCGCGGGGACAGGGCAGCGAGCGTTTCGTAGAGCCGGTTGGGGTAGTCATCCACCGGCAGGATGATGGAGGACTTGAAGAGCTCTGGAAAGAGCCGCTTCATGATTTGCCGGTTCTCCAGCATGTAAGAGACGCCGGAGGGAACCCGTAGATTGTCCTCCAACACATAGACCGTGCCGTCGGCATCGCGCACCAGATCGCTGCCGCAGATGTGCGCCCAGACCCCCAAAGGCGGATGCACGCCCCGACAGGCGTCCCGGAAATTGCGGGAGCTGGCCAGTACTTCGGCGGGGAAAACGCCGTCGACGACAATACGCTGTTCGTTATACAGGTCGTCGATAAAGAGGTTGAGGGCTCGTAAGCGTTGCTTGAGCCCCTCTTCAATGCGCACCCATTCCCGTTGTGACATGATGCGGGGAATGATATCGAAGGGCCAGGCGCGGTCGATATTGCCAGCCTCGCTGTACACGGTGAAGGTGATACCCATGGCGAGGATGGCAGCATCTGCGGCCTGCCGACGGGCGAGCAATTCGCTGCTGTCCAGGGTGCCGAGGTAATCAAACAGCGGGGCTGCAGCCAGGCGCGGAATGCCGCCTTCGCCCACCAGTTCATCATAGGCGCTCTGCTGCTGATAATGCGTGCCCAGCCAATCCATAAGCCTTTTCTCCCCTTCGCGTGATGCACGCTCACGTTCCTGATATGGCGGTGAAGCGGCGTCCTCGTCCGTATGGTGGATCGGGCCGCGCTATAGTCATTGGAGAGGTTGGAGCAAAACTTGTGCCAAATTCTAGTCAGGTAGTCTCCGATTTTTCCTGATCTCTGTGATAACGCTATTTTGATCGGTGAGCCTGGTCATCGGCTACTTGTGTCTGCTGTGCGCCTTGACGAGGTCCTGAATCTGCGGCCTTCGTATCAACTCGTATTTGAGCGGGGAAGTACGTTTGCACTATAACGGTGCATAACGTTCACATTTGGTGCATGAAACAGGATTCACCCGCATTTCCGGAGCTTAGGCCAGCGGGGTGTCAGAGATCTCCCAGGCAAAGTGCGGCAGATCATCCAGTGCTTTCAGCAATCCCTGACTCCAGCGGTCGCCGATGCTCCGGTAGAAGGGGTCATCCTCGGACATTGTCAGATAACGCCCTGCCCGCAGGCTGTTGGTGCGATAAATGAGCAACTCCACCGGCGGACCCACAGTGACATTACTACGCATGGTAGAGTTCATGGAGACCAGCGCACAGCGTGCCGCCGCCTCCAGCGAGAGTTCGGGGCTGATGACCCGGTCCAGAATCGGCTTGCCATATTTGATTTCACCGATTTGCAGAAAAGGATGGTCCGAGGATTCATGGATGTAATTGCCCTGCGGGTAAATCATGTAGGTGGCCGGGACCTTTGTCCCGATCTGTCCACCGAGGATGAAAGTCGCCTCAAAGTTGGTGTTGGCGGTGTCGCGGTTGGCCTGGTTACGCTGCACCTCCGCATTGATGAGGCCGACATAATCCGCCGCCTCCGCCATGCTGGTCAGATTGAGCAGATGGGTTTCGGCGTCCTGATCAATATCCTGCTGCATCCGCTTGACCACGCCCTGGGTGGTCGCCAGGTTGCCCGCCGAAAGCAGGCAGAGAAAGCGGTCTCCGGGCCAGCAGAAATTGTGCATTTTAGAGTAGATGCTGACATTGTCGGTGCCTGCATTGGTCCGCGAGTCGGAGCAAAAAATCAGGCCCTTTGCGACATGAGCGGTGAGGCAATAGGTCATGGCGTGTTCCTGTAAGCCCGGCGACATGGATTCACGATATTCGCTGAAAATGATGCCGTTGGGAAGTGTGGACCCTGCCCGCCTTCAGGCGGCGTTAGGTAATCCGTCAGAAGTGCACTATTATGGTGCAATCGGTGGGTTGACGATCGATCGCCGCACAGTGACTGCGGGTCCGATGTTGGTGTGAAGAACCGAGTAGTGCCAAGTGGTATGCCGATGTGAGGGGCGTTGCCTCCCTGATGAGTTGGTGCGCTTTTTGCTTGACTGGGCATAGAGCCTGTTTGGTGAATCACAAAATCGGAGCTTGCATGGTGCGCCGTAAAAGCATAATCACTCTGCCCACAGAGAATATGGTGCTGGATGCTCTGGAATCGGCGGTACTGATTCTGGGGAGTGGTTACCACATTCGTTATATGAATCCTGCCGCCGAAAATCTGCTGCGCGTTAGCCAGCATCAGGCGCTGGGACAGGCCTTATCGGCACTTTGCAGCATCGTCGGTGATGAGCGCTTCGCCACACTTTTTGCGGATGCCGCCACGGCGAACACGGCGATACTGCGCAGGGCTTTGTCTTTGGTGCTGAGTGAGGGCGGTAGTGCAGTAGTGGATTTGGTGGTGACTCCCGCGCCAACGGACGGCCTTATTCTGGAAATGCGGCCAATGGAGCTGCCGGCACGTCATGCCGAGGAGGAAATGCAGGATCGTATCTATGGCGTCGCCCAGGAAATGTTGCGTGGCCTCGCCCACGAAATCAAAAATCCCCTCGGCGGCTTGCGCGGGGCCGCGCAACTCCTGGAGCGTGAACTGCAGCGCCCTGAACTGAAGGATTACACCCGGGTCATTCTCCATGAGGTGGATCGTCTCCATCATCTGGTGGATCGCCTGCAAGGACCCCGCAGCCGCCCGGTTTTTGCCGAGGTGAATATCCATCAGGTACTTGAACATGTGCGTCGGCTGCTGAACGCGGAATTGCCCACGGGTATTTCCCTGCGCTTCGATTACGATCCCTCTATCCCCGATATTTTGGCCGATCAGGAGCAACTGGTGCAAGTTTTTCTGAACTTGATGCGTAATGCCCAGCAGGCGCTGGACCGCCACGGCACGATCCTGATTCGTACCCGGGTCGAACGCTACGTCACCCTCTTGCATCACAAGTTTCGCCTGGCGCTGCGTGTGGATGTAGTCGATAGCGGCCCGGGAATCCCTCCAGACCTGTTGCCCCGGATTTTTTTGCCGCTGGTCACCAGTCGTGCTGAGGGCATGGGGATGGGGCTCGCTATCGTCCAGGGATTGGTACGCGGGCATGGCGGGGTGGTTCATTGCCACTCGCAACCGGGGGAAACGGTATTTTCCGTTTCTCTGCCTCTGTCACCGCACCGGGAGGCCTCCGCATGAGACAGGTCTGGATTATTGATGATGACCCTTCCATTCGCTGGGTGTTAGAGAAAGCGCTGACCCAGGCTGATATCCCGGTACGCAGTTTTGTCGAGGCCGACAGTGCCCTGCGGGCCCTGGGGCGCGAGCAGCCGGAAGCCATCGTCACCGATCTGCGCATGCCAGGCCTGGATGGGCTGGCCTTCCTGCGCGAAGTGCAATCGCGTTGGCCGAAACTGCCGGTAATCGTGATGACAGCGCACTCCGATCTCGACAATGCCGTCGCCGCTTTTCAGAGTGGGGCTTTTGAATATCTGCCTAAACCGTTTGACATGGACGAGGCCGTTGTTCTGGTGCGGCGCGCTCTTGGCAGTCAGGCAGAGCCGAGCGCCGCGAGTGTTGAGGAGAGCGATCCGACGGAAATGATTGGCGAAGCTCCGGCCATGCAGGAGGTGTTCCGTGCCATCGGTCGTCTGTCGCGCTCACAGATCAACGTGCTTATTACCGGCGAGTCGGGGGCAGGCAAGGAACTGGTGGCCAGTGCTCTGCATAGACACAGTCCCCGTGCGCACGGACCCTTCATCGCCATCAACACGGCGGCTATTCCCGCCGAATTGCTGGAATCGGAACTTTTCGGCCATGAAAAGGGCGCTTTTACCGGGGCGGTGCAGACCCGGCAGGGTCGCTTTGAGCAGGCTTCCGGGGGTACCCTCTTTCTCGATGAAATTGGCGATATGCCCGCCGCCCTGCAGACGCGGCTGCTACGGGTGCTCTCCGACGGCACCTTCTACCGGGTCGGTGGCCATGCGCCCCAACGTGCGGATGTCCGCGTTCTCGCCGCGACCCACCAGAATCTCGAAGCCAAGGTGCGCGACGGTAGTTTTCGGGAAGATCTCTACCACCGTCTCAACGTCATCCACATCCACCTCCCGCCCATGCGGGAGCGGCGTGAAGATATCCCGCGCCTGGCCCGCCATTTTCTCCGTCGCAGTGCGGAGCAGTTGGATGTCGAGCGTAAGGTATTGAGTCCGGCGGCGGAGTTCGCTTTCATGAATTGGTATTGGCCAGGCAATGTTCGCCAATTGGAGAATGTCTGTCGCTGGATTACCGTGATGGCACCTACCAGCGAGGTTCAGGTGACAGATTTGCCGCCGGAAATGGCCGCGCCGTCGCCGTCTGCCGTGCCGCAGGACTCGAACGTCCAGGATTGGCGTCTGCTGCTGGGGGGTATAGTACGGCAGCGCCTCGCTGACGGCGAAGAGTCTTTGTTGGACAAGATTCAGCCGCAGTTCGAGCGCTGTCTGCTGGAAGCAGCCCTGCAACATACCCGTGGCCATAAGCAGGACGCCGCGCACAAGCTCGGGTGGGGGCGCAATACACTCACCCGCAAGCTCAGAGAGTTGGGTATGGAGGACAGCACCAACGCTGCTTCTGGCGAATCCGGGGCTTTCGACTAAAACTCCCTTGTATACTGATAAAAAGGGTGTGTTTGGGGAGTCTGGTCGATATTGAGGTGTCTATGCAAGGTGTAATGCTACTATTGGAAATCGTGGTGGTCCTGCTGCTGTTGGCGGAAGTTTTTGTCCGCCTGCGTGCACGTCGACGACGTATACCGAATAAAAGCAGCGCGCCAGTCCCCTCATCGGCGCGTTCGGCAGCGGCCGCGAACGCGCCGCAGATTCGATCGGAACTATCCGGTGTAGAAGCGGTTGCTCCATCCGTTACTACCGGCGGCGCCGAACAACAAGCGCTCAGCATTGACGACCTTCTCAATGAAGCCGTTATTTATATGGAATATGGACACTATGCCCAAGCTGCTACGGTTTTACGCTGGTACGTAGACCTTAACCCCCATGAGACCAAGGCGATCAACAGGCTTCTGGATGCCTACCTAGCGATGGCAGACATCGATAATTATGCCGAGCTGCTTGAAGGTCTGGGAGAGAAGCCGGGCGCGGCGCCCATGAATGAGGCGTGGTGGAAAGAACGCGTGGATACCGGGTTGGCGCAGGATCCGGGCAATCTCGAACTTCTGGTGCTGGCTGAGAAGGTGGGGATGGCGGTGCCGATACCTCAAACGCAGGCGCAGGCATCGGAAACGGCCATGACCGCAGAGATGGCGCTGGCGCTGGTGTCCCGCAACCCTGATCCTGCCTATGGTATGGCGGTATTGCAGCGGGCTATTGCGCATGAGCCGCAACGTCTGCCTCTCTATGCCGAACTCTTGCGTATTACCCATCAGCAACGTCGTATTGAGGACTATCTCAATGCATTGATTCTGCTGTTTCTTGCGGTGAGAACCGGGGGTAAAACTTTGCGCGAGCGCATGCTGCGGGCCGGCATCGATCTGGGGCCACATCCTTTGTGGAGCGTGCTGGCGCAGTGGAACGGCGACCCTGAGACTTTACGGCAGTTGGCCCAGTCACGCCATTTGGAGATTCCCGCCGGATTATCCGGTGCTACCACAGATCGCTAATAACTGCGCTTGACAAGTTTATGCCGTGCTAACGACAATCGCCTGCGGCCGCAAGCTTGCACCCTCTGGTGTGGAGCAGGTGCTGATGCAGGGACAGGGGGCAGCAGGGCATCATGGATTTGGAGGAAGTCAACCGCCTCGTGCGGTCCGATATGGCGGCGGTGAACAGCGTCATCCAGGAGCAACTGCGTTCCGGGGTGCCGACTATCCCGGCCATGGGCACTTACCTGATCAATGCCGGTGGCAAAAGGCTGCGCCCCATCGTTCTGCTACTGGCTGCGCGTATGGGCGGTGAACGCGGCCCACGTCCGATACCTCTGGCTGCGGTCGTGGAGTTCATCCATACAGCCACGTTGCTGCATGATGATGTAGTCGATGGTTCCGAGTTGCGGCGTAGCAACGCGACGGCCAATCAACTCTGGGGCAATGCCGCCGCCGTACTCGTCGGGGATTTTCTGTACGCCCGATCCTTCGAAATGATGGTACAGGACGGCGATATGCGTATCCTCGCCACCATGGCGGAGGCCACCAGCGTTATCGCCCAGGGCGAGGTCGCGCAACTGGAGAATGCCAACGACCCTGATCTGAGTCCCGAGGCGTACTTCTCGGTCATTGAAGCTAAGACCGCCAAGCTTTTTGAGGCGGCCGCGCGTATTGGAGCGCTGGTAAATAACCTGGATGCGGCTGCGGAAACTGCGTTGGCGCACTATGGCTCCCTGCTCGGTATGGCCTTCCAGTTGATGGATGATGCCCTGGATTATTCCACTAGTGCCGAAAAAATGGGCAAAAATCGGGGCGATGACCTCGCTGATGGCAAGGCGACCTTACCCTACATTCATGCCATGCAACATGCTACGGCAGCAGAGCGGGCCATTCTGCGGGAAGCACTTTGCGCTGATGCGCCGACCGTCTTTGCACCGGTCTGGGAAATCATTGCCAGAACAGGGTCAATTGATTACACTTTGCGCGTCGCGGAGGAAAAGGTGGATCAAGCTATTGCTTGTCTGGCCGGGTTCCCAGGCAGCGTGGAGAAAGAGGCCTTGGCTTTTTTGGCAGCATTTTCTGTGCGGCGTGATTTTTAAAGGTATGTTATCGGGGCGTGGCTCAGCCTGGTAGAGCGCCGCCTTCGGGAGGCGGATGTCGGAGGTTCGAATCCTCTCGCCCCGACCAATTGAGAAAAGGCCCGCATCGTCGGGCCTTTTTCATAGTCGTTTGGTGATGGTCTTTTTAGCTTTCCTGGTCGATGCGCCTGTATTAGGAAATAGGGGCGCCTTGGCATCACGCGGGTGTGTTTGCCGATGCTGAAGTGGCTTATTCTCGCAGCGTTTGCTGTGATCCTGTTTTATGGCTGGCGCCAGAAATGCCGCCATCCGAAAGTTTCTGCTATGGATCGTTTGGTGTGTTGCACGCGTTGCAACCGGCATCTTTCCATTCGTGCGGCGGTCTGCCGGGGTGATGGCGATTACCGTTGTCCACAACATGCCGGAGACGACCAGTGAATCCTACCGTACCCTCTTTCCGGGCCGGGCTCTACGCCACCTTTGCTCTCATTGCTTATGGACTTTCCTGGTATTACAACGGGCAGTTGATTCCGCTGCTGGCCATTGCCAGTATCGTTCTGATGATCTGGGGTGCCTTGGTCTGGTGGCCACGTTTGCGTGAGGGACTGCCCTGGCCCCGCGGCTTCCTGCCGATTTTTATGTTGCTCTGGCTAGTGTGGTTTGGTCTGACCCTGTTCTGGAGCGGGTCGCCCTATAGTAGTTGGTTCTATTTTTGGGTGCTGGGTTCCCTGCCGTTGGTATTTCTCATCAGTGTGATGATTCCAGAGCCCATTGCGGAACAGTTCTGGCTTTGGCTGTGGCGGGGCGCACTAGCCAGTGCCTGGATACTAAGCGGCATGGCCCTCTGGCAGTATTACCAGTGGATGGGACAAGGCATTATTCTGGTCAATCTGCGGCCTTACGGCCCACTGTTGGATACCAACAGTTTCGCCGCCTGGCTGAATCTGCTGTTTTTCCCGACCCTTGCCGTCTATTTTGTACAGGATGGTCACCGCCGCACCCGCTTTTTGAGTGGTGGTGCCGACCCGGTAGCTTTGTTTTATCTGCTGACGCTGACGCTGCTGCTCCTTGCCTTCTTCTCTACCAATAGCCGCGGCGGACTTCTGGCCTGGGCTTGTACCATGCCTTTTGCCATCTGGGGTCTGTGGCGACAGCCCGCAGCGCGTTCGCGCTTTGTGCTGATTTTCGGTATCGCCTTCATTGCTCTACTGCTGATGGATTATGCCCATGGCTTTAATCTGATCGGGCATCTTGCTCCAGGATATATCTACAGTAATATCAATACGATATCTAGAGGACTGATGTGGGTGGCCACTTGGCACATGTTCCTCAGCCATCCCTGGTTGGGCACAGGGATTGGGTCCTATTTTCTGAATTATCCCGCATATCGCCTACCCGACGAACTCGCCTCGGCCGGTACTTACGCCCACAATGACTATCTGGAGTACCTGGCCGAAGGTGGACTTATCAATCTGGGTTTTCTCCTGGGTTTTGCGGCGATCCTTATGTATGCGTTGTACCGCCTGTTGTACCACGCGGGCAAGATCCTGCAGGTGACGGATGAACGTCGCTTATCGGCTTTGGGCCTGGTGTTGGGGGTTTTTGCTATTACCGGTCATGCGTTAGGGAACTTTATTTTTTATAATTTCCCCCTTAGCCTGCTGGCGGGACTTTTTCTGGCGCGCGCATGGCGTATCTACGGTGTTCAGGGTGAGACTGCGCCCTTGTTGCCACGAATCGGCATTGACCATGGATTCATTGCGCAGTCGCTCCTGGTGTTGGCTATAGTGGTAGCTTCCTGGAATTTGGTCGCCGATGGTGCGACTTTTGCCCTGCTGAGCGACAATGGCTGGCTCAATCGGGTGATCACGAATCCGAACCAGCGGGCCTTATTTTTGCTCAAAGCGGCGGATGTGCTGACCCTGGTGCGCCCTCTGGCGACACAACCCCATGTGTATCTGGCCAATACTTATCTGACTCTCGCGAACAGTGAGACGCCGCCGGATGCCGCACACCGCCGTTCCCTGGTGATGGCGGCGCTCGGTCAATACCACCAGAGTCTGGTGGGGATTCCGCAGCAGTCGGGGGTATGGAATTCCATCGGAACGCTCTATCTGGAGCAGGGTGCCCTGCTCGGTTTCGATAGAAAACACGGGGATCAGCAGGCTTTGCTGGCTTGGCGTAAGGGGTTGGCCATCAATCCCGAAAGTGTTGGCCTGCGCAATAAAATCGCCCAATTGGCTTATGTGGATCAGGGTCAAATCAAAGAGGGGGTGGCCTTTTTAAGGGCGGGGTTGCAGCGGCCGCTTTTCCCCTACCCGCGCAGTGATCTGCAGATGGAGATCGCCCTGACCCAATGGCGAGCAGGCGAACAGCATGCGGCAGAGATCACTTTGTTGCAGTTGCTGCGAGCTAATCCGGGTTACGCCCCGGCTGTTTCCTGGCTGCAAGCGATTCATCGTCAGCCCGAGCATGGGATGGGGGCGCCACACTGAACGCAGCAGACCCAAGAAAAGTGCTGAGAAACTGCGCATGCCACCGGAACGACTAAGCTTGCAACGCATTTTGCCGCGCTGGCGGGCGATATTGCTCCTTGTCGTCATTCTGCTGGGGCTGGTGGTGGTGTTGGCGCGAGATACAGAATTGCAATGGTGGCGGACCCATCATTTGCGTGCCCAGGGGCGCATGCGTTATTTGCAGACGCGGCCTTTGCCCGCCGATCGGGGCGTGATTTATGGGAGCAGCGGCGATGCACTGGCGGTAAATGTGCCAGCGGTGACCATCTGGACCGATCCGCGTCTCTTCAATGCCCACCGCAATGACTGGAACGAGGTGGCGCAGTCTCTGGACCTCAGCCCAGAGACTCTGGCGGCGCGGGTGCGGTCGGGTGGGTCAGGTTTCGCCTATATCCTGCGTCAGGTGCAGCCGCAGTTGGGTAAATCTCTGGACGCACTGCATGTGCCCGGTATCTATGTGCAAAAAACCAGCCGCACCTATTATCCTCTTGGCGCGGTAACCACACCGCTGCTGGGCCTCGTGCATCTGGATCATCAGGGCGCCGCCGGGCTGGAGAGGGGTTACAACCAATGGTTGTCGGGTAAGGCGGGCAGTGAAACGGTGCTGGTGGACGGGCAGGGCGAAGTGCTTCATGTTGTGGGTGCGCGGCAGACGCCAGCGCCCGGCCACGACCTGCATTTGACCATCAATCCGCAGATTCAGTATTGGGCCTACATGACGTTGCTGGCAGCGCAAAAGCACTTCGGCGCCACAGATGGCTCGGCGGTGGTAATGGATGCGCAAACCGGGCAGATTCTCGCCATGGCGAGCGTACCCTCCTGTAATCCCAACGCGCGCGACGGTTGCGGCGACCCGTCTGATTATGTGAATAATGCCGTACATCAAGCCTTTGAGCCCGGTTCAGTCATGAAGCCGTTTATGGTGGCTGCGGCACTTAAAACGGGCAGCATCCAGCCGGACCAGAGCTTCAATGTCTCCCACTGCCTGCCCGTGGGCGGTTTCTGTATCCGCGACGATGTGGTACATCATGAATTGAACGTGGCGCATATTCTCAAGTACTCCAGCGATATTGGTGCGGCTAAAATTGCTTTGCGGACGCCCGCACAGGCTATTTATGATATGTATCTGGCGGCAGGTTACGGTCAGGATCCGAATCTCGGCTTTGCGGGCGCTACGGGTGGTGTGCTTCCTCGGCCTCAGACCTGGGATAAGGCGCGCCATGCCACGATTGCGCTGGGCTACGGGGTGTCCGTGACGACTCTGCAATTGGCGGAGGGTTATGCGGCCATCGCCAATGGAGGCTATCATGTCACCCCGACCTTGATCTCCGGGCAGCCGGTGCAGCGCGTGCGGATCATGTCTGCAGGCATCGCCGCCCACCTGCGGCACTGGCTGGAAGGGGTTTGTGCGGCCAATGGCACTGGTATCCTTGCCGCCATTCCCGGCTACGCGGTGGCTGGTAAAACGGGAACTGCGAATATGGCCAACGGCAAGGATGGTTTTTTGAAGAACAAGACCAATGCCACTTTTGTCGGCTTTGCGCCGGGATTTGCGCCGAAGCTGGTGATGGCGGTGACCATGCGCGGAAGTACCCGCTACTGGAATTTCGGCGGAGTCGAGTCAGCGCCGGTGTTTCGGGTAACCATGCGCCATGCCCTCGAAGATCTGAATATTGCACCACGCTGGTGCGGAGGCAAGGTCTGTGTCTCTAAGAATGATCCTATTACGACCACTCAGGCAGAAATCTGGGCGGAGGGAGGTGGCAATTGAGCAGACTGGATAAATGGGTCGCGGGGGTGCTTACGGCAGGTATCGCGGTGATCCTGCTGGGGGTGCTGGCGGCGGCAGCCTTTGCCCGCATCCCGGTGGCGCACATCTATGTGGATGCAGCGGGGGCGCGCGCCATCATTGTCGGTGGGCATCAGGCAGCGGCCGCTCCTGACTGGCCGGGTGCCTATCGGGTGAGTCCGCGCTCTGCGGCCACGGCTTTCTGGCCTAGTGCTATCCTGGGCTTCAAAAATGGTGCTTCGGTGACCCTGCCGCGCAAAGATATTCTGTTGTGGGTATACCGTGGCTGAGCCGCGCGACTGGCTGCAGTGGCTGCGTGAATTGATCAAAGGCGCAGGTCTGGTGCTGCTGGTGCTGCTGGCGGTGCTGGTGCTGCTGGCGGTGGATGGTCTGTTGCTGATTCCGGGGCTGATCATCGCTTATGACCTGACCGCGATAGCCTGGCAATGGCAGGGTTTTATCCCTGACCCGCGGGTACCGCCCGGACCCTGGATGAGTATGGCCGTGGGCTTGATCACCGCCCTGGTTCCGGCCATTATTGACGGCGTGATGCTGCATTTTTTGCTGCGCGACAAGGCGCGGCGCGCACCGAAGTCTTCTTCCTAGGAGTCTGCGGCCAAGGCGGCTGCCTTTTCTTCCAGCGACTCCCAGCGCCCATAGGCTTTCGTCAGGGAGGTGCTGACGGCATCAGCGCGGGCTTGCACCTCGCGCAGCCGTTCCGGGTTCTGGTAGGTTTCCGGCAGGGCCAACACGGCGGCGATTTCACCCTGTTCTTTCTCCAGCGCCTCAATCTGCGCGGGCAGCATGGCGAGTTCCTGGGTTTCCTTGTAGCTCATGGCGGATTTTTTGCCCCTGCCGCCATCGCGTTTGCCCGAACCCTTACCGCCGCTACTCTCCGTAGACTTTTCCGGGCGCCGGGACTCCGTCTGCCAGCGCAGCCAGTCCTCGTAGCCGCCCGCATTCTGACTGATCTGCCCGTCCTCCCCGAAGGCGATCACCTGGGTGACCACGTTATCGAGAAAGTCCCGGTCATGGGAGATCAGAAAGAGTGTGCCAGCGTAACTCTGTAAACGCTCTTCCAAAATCTCCAGGGTTTCCAGATCCAGGTCGTTGGTGGGCTCATCCAGTACCAGGATGTTAGCAGGGCGGGCAAACAGGCGGGCGAGCAGCAGACGTGCGCGCTCGCCGCCGGAAAGCGCTTTTATCAGCCCCCGCGCGCGGCCGGGTGGAAAAAGGAAGTCTTGCAGATAACTCAGTACATGACGGCGTTCGCCATTGATTTCGATGAAATCATTGCCATCGGCGATGGCGTCTAGCACCCGGCTCTCGGGGTCGAGGGTGGCGCGCATCTGGTCGAAGTAGGCGACCTCCTGTTTGGTGCCGCGGCGGATGGTACCCTCTTGTGGCTCCAGTTCACCGAGGATCAGGCGCAGCAGCGTCGTCTTGCCCGCCCCATTGGGGCCGATGATGCCAACCCGGTCGCCGCGTTCAATGCGTGTGGAAAAATCGCGAATGACTGGACGCCCCTTATAGGCAAAAGAAACATGATCCAGTTCGGCAATGAGTACACCAGAACGGTCTGCCGTGCTGATTTGCAGGGTGGCCTGCCCCTGCTGCTGGCGACGGCTGGCGCGCTCCTCACGCAGGCCCTCCAGACGCCGCAGGCGGCCCTGGTTGCGCTTGGCGCGGGCTTTGACGCCCTGGCGCAGCCAGGCCTCTTCTTCTGCCAGTTGCCCTTCCAGGCGGCTGTCGGCGGCGGCTTCGGCGGCGAGAACTTCGGCCTTGCGGCTTTGATAATCGGTAAAAGTGCCGGGAAAACTACGCAGTATCCCGCGATCCAGTTCGATGATGCGGGTCGCCAGGCGGTCGAGAAAACGCCGGTCGTGGGTGATGAAGACCAGCGTGCCGCGATGGCGCAGCAGGGATTGCTCCAGCGCCAGAATCGCGGGCAGGTCGAGATGGTTGGTGGGTTCGTCGAGAAAAAGCAGGTCCGGCTCGGCGACCAGGGTGGCGGCAATGGCCACCCGTTTGCGCTGTCCGCCGGAAAGGGCACTGACCACGCCCTCAGCGGGCAGCCCCAGGCTATCGCGCAGGGCTTCGGCTTTATAGTCGATCTGCCAGGCCTCGTGATGGTCGGCGAGGGCATGGGCATGGGCGTCGTCCGCATCGGCGTTCTGCAAGTGTCGCCAGGTGGGGTGCCCGGATTTGATGGCGGTGAGCAGGTCATGTTCTCCGGCCAGCTCCGGCTCCTGCGCCAGGTAGGCGCGGTGTATGCCGGGTGCCACCCACAGGTTTCCCGCATCCAAGGCACCGAGGCCCGCCAGCACTTGTAGCAGGGTAGACTTACCCTCGCCGTTGCGGCCGATGAGACCGATCCGTTCACCAGCCTCCAGATTCAGCTCGGCATGGTCCAGCAGCGCCCGGCCACCCCATTCCACTTGCCCCGCTTCCAGCCGCAGAATAGACATTGAACCGACCCCATCCTTAATCACGCAAGATAAGGGCGTAGGGTACGGGGCGCGTTGCGGCGGCGCAAGCCGGGCGAATGCCCTCAGGTTCTGTGCATCAACTCAGCAAACGCAGAGTCAGGGGATAGCGATAGCTCTCCCCATTGCTGGCTTTGATAGCTGCCAGGATGCAGAATATCAAATTTACCATGAAAATCAGTGGAAAAATCAATATGCCGATCAGCAGGGCGCTCAGGATGCTGGCTACCACATAAGCAATCAGCATGGTGATCTGGAAATTCAGCGCTTCTTTGCTCTGCTGCACCAGCCAGACGGAGCCACTGTCTTTTTTGAGGAGGTAGACGATGAGTGCCGGGATGAATCCGAACAAAATGCCGCCCGCATGGGTGAGCACGGCGATGTTACGATTGTCCCTGCTGGCTACTTCGACGATATTGCTGGTTTCCATGGTTGCACTCCCTGTAGGGTGATGGATTTCGTACCTGGTCGACCGGGTGATAGTCGCTCTGTGAGATATGTACCGCTATGATACTGAATTTTATATCAAAGAATAGCGTTTGAATGAGCCCCTCCCCGGTGACAGAATGATTGCCAGAGACGGACCGGACCTTTAGCATAGACCCATGCCAGATACCTTCACCGACGAACAGCGCCAATTCCTGCAACTCCTGGGCATGCCTGTGCCCGGCGACCCGCCTCCAGAGATGGTACAAGCGCAACCAATGGTCGAAGCCCCGACTATTTTGCCGAATCGGCCCGTATCTGCGCAAGCGCAGCCTGCCTCTGCCTCGAGGCCCTCTGCACGGCGCGATGTGGGGTCAGCGACTGCCGCCCTACTACCCGCAGAGGTGGCACCAACTCCGGTGTGCAGCCCAGCTCCGCCGCTCAAGGCCGAAGCCCTTCAAGCCCCAGTGCTTGCCACTCAGACAAGCACCCCTTCTGCGGATCCGCAACGGATAACACGCATCGCCACCCTGGACTGGCGTGACCTCAACAACATGGTCAGCACCTGTCAGGCCTGCCCCCTCGGCGAAACCCGCAAACATGCCGTATTCGGTGCGGGTAACCCGCGCGGGTCCTGGCTGTTTGTCGGTGA
>JAKAVW010000035.1:6156-14947 GCA_021827445.1 Pseudomonadota bacterium | reverse complement strand
GTCCAAGTGCCCCACCTGTCAGGCGGTGCTCTATCGTACAGAGTTGGAGGAGAACCTGTTCGTCTGCCCCCACTGCGGACACCATCAGCGGATCAGTGCCCGGCAGCGTCTGGATTTCTTCCTTGATACGGAGCCCCGCCTGGAGATCGCGAAGGAATATGTTCCCGTGGATCCCCTGCGTTTCAAGGATCAGAAGCGCTATAAGGATCGTCTGCAGGAGGCTCAGGCCAAGTCCGGGGAGAAAGATGCCCTGGTGGTGATGCGCGGACTCCTCGAAGGGCGTCCGGTGGTAGTCGCCGCTTTTGTCTTTGAGTTTATGGGTGGCAGTATGGGCTCGGTGGTGGGTGCCCGTTTTGCCAAGGCGGCGGAGACAGCGCTGACGGAACGTTGTCCACTGGTCTGCTTCAGTGCCAGCGGTGGGGCCAGGATGCAGGAGGGGCTCTTTTCGCTGATGCAGATGGCCAAGACTTCCGCCGCCGTAGAGCGACTGGCCAAGGCAGGGGTGCCCTTCATCTCGGTGCTCACCGACCCGACTATGGGTGGCGTTTCTGCCAGTCTGGCCACCTTGGGGGATATCCTGATTGCGGAGCCCAAGGCCCTGATCGGCTTCGCCGGACCACGGGTGATCGAGCAGACCATCCGTGAAAAGCTGCCGGAGGGTTTTCAGCGCTCAGAGTATTTGCTGGAGCACGGCGCCATTGACCAGATTGTCGATCGTCGCCAGATGCGCACGGTAGTGAGCGAGATGCTGGGGATGCTGACTCATGCCGAGAGTGCGCATTAAGAGCCGGGCACGGTGGCGACCGGTGGTGTCTTTGCCGGATACCCTCAGCGACCGGGTCGTTGAACTTGCCGGGCCGCCCGAGCAAATCGCCATGGGTCTGGAGCGGATGCTGGATGCTTTGGCGGCCCTGAAGATTCCCGCACGTTTGCCCATGCCGGTGATTTTGGTGGGGGGCACCAATGGCAAGGGCTCCACGGTGGCTTATCTGGAGGCCTTCTATCGCCAGGCGGGCTATCGCGTTGGCGCTTATACCAGTCCGCACCTCTGGCAGTTTACCGAACGTCTGCGGCTGGATGGTAGATCCGCACCCGAGTTCCTATGGCATCAGCTACTTACAGAAATAGCCGACGTAGCACACCAGATTCCGCTCACCTATTTTGAGATAACGACCCTCGCTGCGGTGCGGATGATGCTGGCCGCTGGAGTCGATGTGGCGATTCTGGAAGTCGGCCTGGGGGGACGTCTGGATGCGGTCAATGCCTTTACCCCTGATTGTAGCATCGTAACCACCGTGGACCTGGATCATCAGGACTGGCTGGGGCCCGATCGCGCGTCCATCGGTCGGGAAAAGGCGGGTATCTTCCGTCGCGGGGTGCCGGCCCTCTATGGGGATATGGAAGACCCCTGCGCTTCGGTATTGGCAGCGGCGATATGCGCTGACGTACCCTTGCAGCAGTTGGGGCGGGACTTTCGTATTGATCCTCTGCTCGGGAAATGGTCAGGATTCGGGCAGGAGAAACAGGTGCCTGCGCCCTTGTGGGCAGCGCCGGCACAATGGGCCAATCTGGCCCTGGCGGTGGCAGCACTGTCCTTGTTGGAAGCGAAGCTGCCGGTGCCCGATACGGCGATCTCCGCATGGACGCAGGCGCCGGAGTTGCCGGGACGCTGCCAGTGGCGCCAGCCCTGGGGTCAGGGCGGCCCTGACCTGCTGGTGGATGTCGCCCACAACCCCCAGGCGGCGCGGCAACTGGCGACATTGCTGGCCGCGCGAAAAGGTGCCGCGCGTTGTCACGCCATTGTCGGTATGCTTGCTGACAAAGATATGGCCGGGACGCTCGCGCCACTGTTGCACTGGGTGGATGCCTGGCATGTGCTGGAGATCACCGATACGCCACGTGCGGCTGCGGCGGCGCAGCTTTGCGATATACTGGAGGGAATGAATGCGATAACGGTGTCCGTAGATGTCGACATGGAACAGGCACTGGAGGTGGTGAGAACGACTCTGGCGGGCGGCGATATTCTGCTCTGTTTCGGTTCCTTTCACCTCGTCAAGCAGTTGCCCATGGCGTGGCTGCAGAGTGGCCCGGCATGATGTTCTGGGTAGATGCCGCTACCATGGGTCTGGTGGTGCTGTCCGCTCTCTGGGGGCTTTTCCGCGGAATGGTGCGCGAGTTTTTTTCACTGGCGGCATGGGTTGGCGGATTTTATGTGGCGTGGAATTGGGGCGGAAGTTGGCTGGCGCCCCGGTTGTCGTCGCAGATCCCCGCAGGTTGGAAGGTGCCGCTGGCTTCTTTTATCCTCTTTTTTGCTTGTCTGATCGTTGGTACTCTGTGCGCTTTCCTGGTCCGTAAGCTATTATATGGCATTGGTTTCGGGGCGACGGATCGCTTTTTGGGGGCGTTCTTTGGTTTTTTGCGGGGACTGGTGCTGATTGCCATTGTGGTCACCTTGGTGCAGTCCTCGGCTTTGTCCCGGTCTCCCTGGTGGGAGAATTCCTGGCTGGCACAGGAGCCGGTGAAACACTGGTCGCAATTGTTGACGGCACCTGCCGTGTCTTATTTGGAGTCGCAAAAAATTGCAAAAGGACAAAATGGTGCAGCATGCCGTGGATGATGACCATTTTCATGATGAATGCGGGGTCATTGGCGTATTCGGTCATCCGGAAGCTGCCAATCTGACCTATCTCGGCCTTTATGCCCTGCAACACCGGGGGCAGGAGTCGGCGGGTATCGTCTCTGGCGATCAGGGCAGGCTCTATGTGCAGCGCGGTATGGGGCGGGTGGCCGATGTCTTCGGGCTGGAGCAGATCAGCAAGTTGCCCGGTGAACAGGCAATCGGTCATGTGCGCTATTCCACTGCGGGGGGTTCCGTACTGCGGAATACCCAGCCGGTATTTATCAATTATCGCCATGGCGCCTTTGCCGTCGGTCACAATGGTAATCTGGTCAATGCGGCTGAACTCCGCACCCGGTTGGAGCGGGAAGGGGCTATATTCCACACGGATATGGACACCGAGGTCATCGTCCATCTGTTGGCACGGGTGCCGGGCGATGATACGGGTACTCGCCTGGCGGCAGCACTGCGGCAGGTTTCCGGCGCCTATTCGCTGGTCTGTCTGACGGAGAGCCGGTTGATTGGGGTGCGGGATCCCATGGGCTTTCGGCCACTGGTACTGGGAAGACTGATTGATTCGGGTGGCTTTGTGCTGGCCTCTGAGACTTGCGCTCTTGACCTCATGGGGGCGGAATTCGTTCGCGACGTCGAGCCGGGCGAGCTGATCATTATTTCCAAAGAGGGTATCGAGAGTCGTAAACCTTTCATCCCCGTCGGTCGACGCATGTGCGTTTTTGAATATATTTATTTTGCTCGTCCGGACAGTGTCCTGGATGGTATTCACGTATATTCAGCGCGTAAACGTATTGGCCAGGCCTTGGCACGCCTGCACCCGCGGGAGGCAGACCTGGTGGTGCCCGTTCCTGATTCCGGTGTCGCCGCGGCTATGGGCTACGCGGAGGCTTCCGGTTTACCTTTCGAACTGGGTTTAATCCGTAACCACTATGTGGGACGCACGTTCATCCAACCGGCACAGCGCGGGCGCGATTTCGGGGTGAAGGTCAAGCTCAATGCCCAGCCCAACATCCTGCGCGGCAAACGGGTGATCCTGGTGGATGATTCTATTGTGCGCGGTACGACCAGCGCTAAGATCGTCAGTCTGGTACGGGCTGCCGGCGCGCGCGAGGTGCATTTTGTGGTCAGCGCGCCGCCTACCACCGGACCTTGCTATTATGGCATTGATACCCCGGAGCGCTCTCAGCTCATTGCCGCCCAGCACAGTATAGAAGAGGTGCGCAAAATCATTGGTGCCGACAGCCTGGGTTACATCAGTCTGGGGGCGCTGTATGAGGCGGTGGGCGGGCGTGAACAGGGTTTTTGCGATGCCTGTTTCAGTGATGACTACCCCTTGCCGACGCCGGAAGGACACGGCTCGCGGCAATTGCATCTGATCAAGGAGCTGCGATGAACCCCAAGGATTCCAACCCCGGCTGGGCGGTGCAACTGCGCCCGGAAACCCTCGCCATCCGGGCCGGCATCCACCGCACCGAGGAACAGGAGCACAGCGAGGCCATCTTCCCGACTTCCAGCTTTGTTTTTGACTCGGCAGAAGAGGCCGCGGAGCGCTTTGCCGGACGGGCGCCGGGGAATGTCTATGCGCGCTTCACCAATCCTACGGTGCGTACTTTTGAAGAGCGACTGGCGGCGCTGGAGGGCACAGAAGCCTGTGTCGCCACGGCCTCTGGCATGGCCGCCTGCCTGACCGTCTTCATGGGGATGCTCAAGGCGGGCGATCATATCGTCGCCTCCCGCTCTATTTTTGGTACGACGGTGCAACTGCTCAGTAATATTCTCGGCCGCTTCGGGGTGGAGACCAGCTTTGTGCCGCTGGCGGATGTGGGGGCCTGGCGTGCCGCATTGCGTCCCAACACCCGGATGCTCTTCCTCGAAACGCCGTCTAATCCGCTGACCGAGGTTGGCGACATGCAGGCCTTGGCAGATCTGGCCCATGCCCATGATGCCTGGCTGGTGGTGGACAACTGTTTCTGTACTCCGGCCTTGCAACAGCCCCTCAAGTTTGGTGCCGATCTGGTTGTTCACTCCGCCACCAAGTATCTGGACGGGCAGGGGAGAACCCTGGGCGGGGCGGTTTGCGGCAGTACCGAACTGCTCAATAGCGGGCCACGTAATTTCGTGCGTACGGCGGGTCCGAGTCTCAGTCCTTTCAACGCCTGGGTGCAGCTCAAAGGCCTGGAGACTCTTGGGCTGCGTATGGAGCGTCATTGCGCCAATGCCCAGCAGATTGCCGAATGGCTGGAGGCACGGACGGAGGTGACACAGGTCTATTATCCGGGCCTCAAGAGCCATCCCCAGCAAGCCTTGGCGGCGCACCAGCAACGCCTGCCGGGTGCCATTCTGTCTTTTGATCTGCGTGGCGGCCAGACAGCGGCGTGGGCCTTTGTGGATGCTCTGCGCCTGCTCTCCCTGACCGCTAATCTCGGGGATGCCAAGACCACCATTACCCACCCTGCCAGCACGACCCACAGCCGGGTCAGTCCTGAAGCACGGGCAGCGGCGGGGATTGGCGATGGGTTGTTGCGGATCAGTGTCGGTCTGGAGCATCCTGATGATCTTCGCGATGATTTGGAGCGCGGCTTTGCCGCTCTTGCAGCCCCCTGATTTGCGCTGTGCTTGGACAGCAGCGCGTCTTCCCGCCATTTTTTCAACTACGGAGATAATGAAATGACAAGATTCCGTGCATTACAACGTTATGGACTTCAGCCGGACACGCGTATCTGCATGTTTGATAACGGGATACCGTTGACCGTGACGCCCAGTGACATGGCGATCAAAAGTATGACCGACCTCAGTCGGGTACCCGCTGTGACGATGAAGCCGGAAACTACTATTGATCAGGCCCTGCAACGCATGATTCATGTGGGGGTCCGTATGCTGTTTGTGCTGGATGACTTCGGTACGCTGATCGGCCTGGCCACCGCCCGTGACCTCATGGGTGAAAAGCCCGTCAAACTGGCTGCCGAAAACCACGTCATGCGGGACTCCATCAAGGTGCAGGATATCATGGTGCCTCTGGGTCAGATTGAAGTACTCGATTTCGCTGAAGTGGAGCGGTCTACCGTGGGAGATGTCGTCCTCACCCTGCGCAAGGCGGGGCGTCAGCATGCCCTGGTGCGTGAGAAAACGCCCCGCGGTGAAGAGATTCGCGGTGTTTTTTCCATCAGCCAGATAGCGCGACAACTGGGGGCGTCCATTCAGACCAACGATGTGGTGCAGAGTTTTGCCGGGCTGGAGCAACTCATCACCAGTGATGACTGAACGACACCCCCGCCACGCGCGGGCGGGAGTGGTCTCCCATGCATGAAGTCAACGGGTTGCTGCTGGCAGCCCTGCTGATTCTGCTGAATGGTTTTTTTGTTGCGGCAGAATTTGCGCTGGTGCGATTACGCAGTACCCACGCCCGTACTCTGGCCCAGGAGTATGGATTGCGCGGGCGCATTCTGATGCGGATGCATCGGCGGCTGGATGTTTATCTCTCTGCCACGCAACTCGGTATTACTATTGCGTCGTTGGGTATCGGTTGGGTGGGTGAACCCACCGTCGCGCGTTTGCTCCAACCCCTGTTCAGGGTTTTTGGGATGACCGATCACACGATGTTGAAGTCCATTTCTTTTGCCGTCGGCTTTGCCCTAATCTCCTTTGTCGTCATTGTGATTGGGGAACTGGTGCCCAAATCTCTGGCGATCCGCAAGGTGGAGGCGGTGTCTCTGTGGACCGGTGCACCCCTCTATGCCTTCTATTGGCTGATGTACCCGGCGATCTGGGTGCTCAATGGCGCGACCCGCATTGTGTTGCGCCTCTTTGCGCTACGGGTGGATCAGCATGCCGGTGATGCACCTCATTCCCGCGATGAACTGGCGATGATCCTGGCCCTCAGTCAGGCGCAAGGCACCCTCGGCCAGCGCACTGGAGACATCCTCGATCGCACCCTGGATTTTACGGAGCTGACAGCGGGCGATTTGATGCGTCCTGCCGCCGAGATGGTCTGTCTGATGCTGGAAGATAGCCCCGAGGAAATCCGCCAGGTGATGATGCGCCATCGTTTTACCCGTTATCCGGTGTGCGAAGGGGACCGCCAGCATGTGGTCGGCCTGCTCCACGTCAAGGATGCTTTTGCGGCACTGTCAAAACACCCCGACCTGAGTGACCTGAGGCAACTTCTGCGCCCGTTACCCTCCGTAGGCAAGGCATTACCGGCCATGGATTTGCTGACCCATTTTCGCTCCGGGCACCCGCATTTTGCGCTGGTGGTGGATGACTTGGGCACCATCACCGGCTTTGTCACCTTGGATCATGTGCTGGAAAGCCTGCTTGGAGTTATCCCCGACGAGTTCCGCCACCAGCGTCAGGAGTGGCGGCGACGCCTCGATGGCAGTTGGGTGGGTTCTGGCAGTCTCTCGCTGTATTCCCTGGAGCGCAGCCTCCACATCGATATTGACGAAGAGACCGCAGATACCATCGGTGGTCTGGTCATGCGCCAGCTCGAAAGAGTCCCGGAAGAAGGAGAGCGGGTCGCTTTTACCGACTTCGACGTGGTAGTCTTGCGCAAAAACGGTCCACGCATCGCGCTGGTGCAAGTGATCCCGCATCCTGACCAACCTGAATCCGACTGGTTTTCCTGATATTTTCCATGCAGAAAAGTGATTTTTATTATGAATTGCCTGACGCGTTGATTGCTCAGGCCCCGCTCGCGGAACGCAGTGCCGCGCGCATGCTCATCGTTGATGGTCGTCGAGGTGCTTGGGAAGATGCGCGGATACGCGATCTGCCCAGCCTGCTTCAGCCCGGAGATCTGCTGGTACTTAACGATACCCGGGTGCTTCCCGCACGTTTGCGGGCCCGCAAAGCGACGGGTGGCGCGGTGGAACTACTGCTCGACCGACTGCTCGATGTCCGGGAGGGCTGGTTTCTGGCGAAATCCTCCAAGGCCCTGCGGCCTGGCATGCCCATTCATTTGCCGGGCGGTGCCATTGCCATGGTAGAGGAAAAGGATGGCATGGACGTTCGTCTGAGCCTGTCTGCGGACGCTCAGTGGTTACCCATTCTCGAAGCTGAAGGGAGTATGCCCTTGCCGCCCTACATCCGGCGCGTGCCGGGGGCCAGTGATCGGGAGCGCTATCAGACCATCTATGCGGCCCATCCCGGTGCGGTGGCCGCACCCACCGCCGGATTGCATTTTGATGCGAAGCTGCTGGACGCCCTTGCGGCGCACGGTGTCGAGCGGACCTTCGTGACCTTGCACGTCGGTGCCGGGACTTTCCTCCCGGTGCGTAGCGAGGATATTACCAAGCATCCCATGCATGCCGAAACCATGGAGGTCAGCGCGACGACGGTGGCAGCCGTTGCCGCCGCGAAGGCGCGGGGCGGGCGGGTGATTGCGGTGGGCACCACGGCTTGCCGGGCGCTGGAGACAGCGGCTCAGGATGGTATGCTGCGGCCCTACACCGGGGAAACCCGCCTGTTCATATATCCCGGTAAGACCTTTCAGGTGACGGACGGGCTACTGACCAATTTTCACCTCCCGGAATCCACTCTGCTCATGCTGGTCTGTGCCTTTGCCGGCATGGAGTGCATGCTCGCCGCCTATCGCCACGCGGTGGCAGCGAGCTATCGGTTTTTCAGTTATGGAGACGCGATGCTGATTTTCCCTCAGGCCGGACAGTGATGGGTATTTATCAGTTGCTGGCCCGCGATGGCGCGGCACGACGCGGCGTTCTGCACCTGCCCCGCGGCAGTATTCAGACGCCTGCTTTTATGCCGGTGGGTACCTATGGCACCGTCAAGGCCATGTCTCCCGAGGAGTTGAAGACCCTGGGGGCCGAGATTGTCCTCGGTAACACCTTTCATCTCTTTCTGCGTCCCGGTCTGGAGGTCATCAGTGCGATCGGCGGACTCCATAAGATGATGCACTGGGATCGGCCCATCCTTACCGATTCTGGCGGTTTCCAGGTTTTCAGTCTGGGCGCGTTGCGCAAGCTGACAGAGGCGGGTGTGCAGTTCCGCGCGCCCACCGATGGCCACAAGGTCTTTCTGGGGCCGGAAGAGTCCATGCAGATTCAGGCGGCGCTGGGTTCGGACATCGCTATGGTCTTCGATGAATGTACGCCCCATCCTGCTACCTACGAAGAAGCCCGTGTCAGCATGGAGCTTTCTCTG
>JAKAVW010000035.1:0-6146 GCA_021827445.1 Pseudomonadota bacterium | reverse complement strand
GAATGTATGGAGATTTACGTCAGCGTTCTCTGGCGGGATTGCAGCGACTGGATTTCCCCGGTCTTGCTATCGGCGGACTTTCGGTAGGGGAGAGCAAGGCGGAGATGACGCAGGTGCTGGAAGATCTTATGCCGCAGATGCCTGCAGACCGGCCCCGTTACCTTATGGGCGTCGGCACGCCCGAGGATCTGGTGGAGGGGGTGTGTCGCGGCATAGATATGTTCGATTGTGTCATGCCGACCCGCAATGCCCGCAATGGCTGGCTTTTTACCCATGATGGTATTCTCAAGCTGCGCAACGCCCGTTATGAGAAAGACGCGCTACCGCCGGACCCACAATGCGCCTGCTACACCTGTCAGAACTATAGCAGGGCCTATTTGCGTCACTTACAGCGCAGTCATGAAATCCTCGGCGCACGCCTGAATACCCTGCATAACCTGCACTACTACCAGGAATTGATGGCGGGGCTGCGGGAAGCCATTGCTGCCGGTCGCGTGGGTGCTTTTACAGAGGATTTCTACCTTCGTCGTCGCGCTGGTTCCCTAGTTGATGCCTAAAGGCTACAATGGCGGCCCGCGAACCTGACTTGGAGTGCATATGAACTTTTCGCCTATTGCCAATGCTTATGCCGGAACTGCGGCAGGGGGTGGTTCAGATTCCATTTTCATGCAGATCGTCCCGCTACTTGTCATTTTCGCTATTTTTTATTTTCTGCTGATCCGTCCGCAGATGAGAAAGGCGAAAGCTCAACGCCAGCTTATTTCGGCGATCTCCAAGGGCGACGAGGTGATCACTCAGGGTGGCCTGGCCGGGCGGATCATGCAAGTGGGTGAGGATTATCTGCAACTTGAAATTGCTGAAGGGGTCATTGTAAAAGTTCAGCGGGCCTCAGTGACGTTACTGTTGCCCAAAGGGACATTGAAAAAACTGTAAAGGCTCGTTCATGACCCGTTATCCATGGTGGAAGTACCTGATTATCCTTGCAGTCGTATTGCCTTCCCTGTTTTACGCGCTGCCCAACTTCTATGGCTGGCACTCCGCCGTAGAGGTGCGCGCTCCCGCGGGGACCCTCCTGCCGCCGGTGGCCACGATGCAGGACTGGCTGCAAGTGGCTAAAATTCCGGTCACTCGCGTCAACTCGGATGAGAAGGGCAGCACTTTCTTTTTCCCCAACGATGATGCCCAGGGTCTGGCCGAAACTTTACTGCAACGTAAACTCCCGACCAATGCCCAGGTAGTTCTCTCGCAGATGTCGGCAGAGCCGGACTGGTTAAGCAGTCTCGGTGGCAAACCCGTCAATCTGGGTCTTGATCTGCGCGGCGGTGTGTACCTCCTGCTGCGTGTCGACACCGATGCCGTTATCAAACATGCTCTGGAGCAGGACAGCGGCAACTTGCGTACCTTCCTCCGCCACCAGAATCTGCAATATCTGGCAGTCAACATGACCGGGCCGCAAAGCCTCGCCATCGAGATGGAAAATGCCGCAGTCGCGGCGCAGGCGCAAAAGGCTATCGCCGGGCATTATCCCGATTATGCCATCACCCTGCAGCCTAACGCGGTGTTAGGCGTAAGTATTACCCCCGATGCCGCCAAGAAAATGAAGGACGATGCGCTGCAACAGGCCATCGTCGTTATTCGCAATCGTATTGATGAACTGGGCGTTTCAGAGCCGGTCATCCAGCGCCAGGGCGCTGAGCACATTGCCGTGCAATTGCCTGGTGTGCAGGACACCCAGCGCGCCAAATCCATTATCGGTTCCACCGCTCAGCTCGAATTCAAGATGGTGGATGATCAGGCCAACATGGCGGCTGCGCTCAAAGGTGATTTGCCTCCCGGTACTGCCCTGTTTTACGGCGTTCATGGTGCGCCTTATGTGCTTTACACGGATACGGTGCTTACGGGCCGCTATCTCAGCAATGCCAGCGCGGGGGTGGACAACAATAGCGGCCAGTCCATCGTTAATGTCAGTTTTAACAATGTGGGAACCCGTATCTTCGGTGATCTGACTACCAAAAATGTTGGCAAGCGCATGGCTATTTTGCTGGATAACAAGGTGGTCACTGCGCCAGTGATCCGTGAAGCCATTACGGGGGGCCGGGCCCAGATTACCGGATTCTCCAGTTTAAAGGACGCCAGTAATGCCGCGATTGAATTGCGGGCTGGCGCGTTACCCGCACCCGTTCATATTTCGGAAGAGCGCACTGTTGGCCCGACTCTGGGCCAGGACTCCATCCATGACGGGGTGATGGCCGTGGTTTTCGGTATGGTGTTCGTCGTGCTCTTCATGACCGTATATTACCGGGCTTTTGGCCTGATTGCCGACCTCGCCATTCTGGTGAATATTCTGGCCATTCTGGCGGTGCTCTCCCTGATGGGCGGTACCCTGACTCTGCCGGGTATTGCCGGTATTGTACTGAAGATTGGCCTGGCAGTGGATGCCAACGTGCTGGTATTCGAGCGCATCCGCGAGGAATTACGGCATGGTATGAGTACCCGTGCTGCTATCGACGCTGGCTTTAAGAAGGCCTTTGCGACCATTGTGGACTCCAATGTCACGGTACTTATCGCCGCGCTGGTGCTCTTCCAGTTTGGCACCGGAGCCATCAAGGGTTTCGCGCTGGTACTGACTATCGGGGTGATCACGTCCATGTTTACCGCGACCATGATGAGTCGTGGCATCATCGAACTCGCCCTCGGTAAGCGGCGCGTGCAAAAGCTTTACATTTGAGGCAGCAATGGAACTTTTTAAAGCCCGTACCCATGTAGACTTCATGTCCAGACGCTGGATTTTTCTGGGGGTGTCCGCTCTGCTGATTATTGCTTCTGTCGCCGTCTTTCTGGTGCGTGGACTGAACTACAGTATCGATTTCACCGGTGGCACGCTGGTGGAACTGGCCTTCAGCAAGACGCCGGATTTGGGTGCCGTACGCGGGACGCTCGCGCAGGCTGGATTTCATGATGCGGTGGTGCAGACCTTCGGTGGGGATCGCGATCTGCTGATTCGCTTGCGCACAGTACCTGGTGAGAGCAGCGCGGTGAGTAACAAGATTTTGCAGGTATTTCAGAAAGATCAGGTGAAGTATCCAGATGTGCAGTTGCGCCGCACGGAATATGTTGGCCCGGAGGTGGGTAAGGAGTTGCGGAATAAGGGGATCATGGCGCTGATCATCGTGACCCTGGGCATTCTGATTTATGTGGGGTTTCGCTTCGAGTGGCGTTTTGCTGTGGGCGGTGTGCTCGCCATGCTCCACGATCCGATCCTGGTGGTGGGTTTTTTCGCCATTAGTCAGGAAGAATTCTCCCTGACCGTGATTGCGGCGTTGCTGGTGATCATGGGCTATTCGCTCAACGATACGGTGGTGGTTTTCGACCGTATGCGTGAGGATCTGCGGGCGTCCCGCAGTGGCGATGTGGCACAGATTTTCAACGTCGCCATCAACGAGACCCTATCGCGGACGGTCATTACCAGTTTCATCACCTTCATGGTCGCCCTGTCGCTCTTCCTCTTCGGTGGACCGGTGATTCACGGATTTGCCACGGCGCTGGTTATCGGCGTGGTGGTGGGTACTTATTCCTCCATTTTTGTCGCGAGCCCGATTGCGCTGTGGCTGGGGCTGAAGCGGGAGCACGTCCTCAAGCGTCAGTTCATCAGTGCCAAGGATCGTAACGACGGCGCTACGTTGTAGCGTTGTGCTGCATTTGCCGACAACTGCGCACGCTTGCCGTCAGCGTCGGGAAAGATTACTGTATGCCCCCACGGAGAGGTACCGAAGTGGCCATAACGGCGCCGACTCGAAATCGGATGGGGGGCAACCCCACGTGGGTTCGAATCCCACCCTCTCCGCCATACAAAAGAAATAAGATAATGATTTTTAAGTGATTTATTTTATATGGCAGGCAACGTCTGTCCTATCGTCTGCCCCGCTGATTTTGTAAGTCTTATTCAGCACCCGTCTTGCGCGGTTCTGTGGTGGCTTTGCCGCTGATAACGTCAAGGTGAGGATTTTGTGGTGTCGAGGATTCCATGGGAGAGACCTGTTATCCGTATTTGCCGGTATAGGTCCCCCAAAGCTTATATTTTCTCTGGTATTCCTGATAAAGACGTTGTTTGTAGGTCGTGTGTTCCTCGGGCGTTATCTTGGGGTCCGCATCGGTCATAGGGGAAAACACGGTTACATTTTTTCTGAGAAAAGATAGGCGCTATCTGCCGAAATCATCATCTGTATCATGGCCTTCTTCGTACTTCGGCTCCAGAGCAGATGATCGTTCTACACTCCTTTTTTCCTGCATTTCCATTGCTTCCCGCAACAATGCCTGCGTAGGTTCCCAATAGCCACGACACAGCCCCCTAAAACGCGCTCTTTCCAGATTGTCCGGCAGATCTGTCAAGTTTTCCAAGGACCCAAGCGCTGGGATCGTGGCTTGGTAGTCCGATATCGATCGTTTGTATTCCTGACGGGCTTCGGTAGGCACTACAATGGGCGGAAAACCTGAGCGCAAAACGGGAAGATTAGAAAACAGTCGCGCTACCCGGCCATTACCATCAAAAAAAGGATGGATCGAGACAAAGTCGAGATGCAAATTCGCATATGCTGATACCGCATCGATCTGCGCTAACGGCGTTGCACAATAACGGTTTACCCTTTCCAACCACTGATCCATCAATAAGGTAATTTTCTTTGGCGCTGGAAACTCTCGCAGGTGTTGTCGGCCATCACTGCCGATGTAATTAGTGAAATTGGATTCATTTTTCCACTTGCCTACAGGTTTGTAGATATCTATTACCGATTCAGTCAGTACGGCGCGATGCAGCGCAAACAAATCCTCCTCCTGCAGGGATTGCTTATCCATCAATGCGTAGACAATCTCTATGGCTTTGGCGTGGCCATAGATTTCCTGATGATCACGAAGGGGTTTGCCGGTAACGGTAAGACCTTCCTCCAGGATGAAGGCGGTATCGCCAAGTGTGAGGCTATTCCCTTCGATCGCCGTGGATGTATGCGTCCAGAGGTTGCGGATCTGGGCCAAGAGAATGGCCTTGATGTCCGCATCCAGCTTTGCATAAAAAGGCTCTGGCCTCACCACATCCATATCTCTCCGGTCCTTCAGATAATGATTCAATACTATAGGGTATTTTCAACTTCCGCACACCCGCCGCCCGGATATGGACGCGGTGGAAGACCGCAAAGTCGGCTCTCGCTCCAAGGAGAGATACAGCGCTTTTAGAGCGATCATATAGCCATTATTGGAATCCCTATGGCATAAAACCATGGATGGTATGCCAAGAGGCGCGGACCGTCCGGGAAACGGGTGCTATGCTGCACTGGGCACCCTCACGCTTTGAGACCGGTGATGGGTACTTTCGTTTCGACCACGCCAAGTGCGTGGTGTCCGATCACGAGGTGAAAATCGGTACTGCCAATTTTGATTGCCCTGCCGCCGTTCTGGCTTGTTCCATAACGAGTGTTAAGTTGCCTGCAATGATTATCCTGGATACCAATGTCGTTTCCGAATTGCTTCGGCCCTCTCCATCGGAACCAAGTAATCTCCTGGATAGCCAGCCAACCGCTGGAAAGCCTCTACACCACCAGTATCACGCAGGCGGAGATGCTTTACAGTCGGATGGACGTTATCAGTCGCTGCGTCGCCTCGCGAATTAAGTCAGGGGACGTAATGATACTGGATGGGGGGAGCAACCAGTATGCAAACCTCCTGACGCATGCGCACCAAATTCATGACAAACCAGCGCCAACCATCTAAAATAACATCATGTGATGCCATGATGGGGTTCCCTCTTATGCGAACGACGATCAATCTGGACGATGAACTTCTTGCCCAAGCCAAAGCACTCTGTGGTGTAGAAGAGCGTGGCGCCCTCTTAAAAGAGGCCCTGCGTGCTTTGATTGAACGGGAAAGTGCCCGTCGCCTCGCTCGCTTGGGTGGAACAGAACCACAATTACGGAACATTCCTCGCAGGCGGGAGCCCGCCGCTTGATTCTGGTCGATACCTCTGTCTGGATCGATCATCTCCACTCGGGGGATGCACACCTCTCCGCTCTGCTCGATCATGGCATGGTACAAACGCACGATTTCATCATCGGAGAAATCGCCTGCGGCAACCTCAAAACCGGCAACAAACTTTATAT
>JAKAVW010000421.1 GCA_021827445.1 Pseudomonadota bacterium | reverse complement strand
GATGCATATGGGCTGGCTCCTTGAAAGTGATGGAGGGTTTTGTCTGGCGACAATAACCTTATCACTTGAGCCAGCCTTTCTTACATTACATCAGGCACTTAATGCTTAAGTAAGTGCCATTCGGGTCAGACTCGATTGATTGATGAGATATTGTTAGTGTAGACCGCGATATTAGCCAGGGAGTGGCTGCAATGGCGCGATTACCACGATTTGTATTGCTCGGACACCCGCAGCATGTCATCCAGCGGGGAAACAACCGGCAGGAGTGTTTTTGAGGAGGGGATAGGGGTCGAGTCTTGACTTTATATATTTTCAATATCGGTGATTAGCATTGCGAACAATGACCCCCTGGGCCGGATCACGGGCATCCTCAGTACCAATGGCAGCGGGAACGTGCAGAACCTGAGCTACCAGTGGGATGCGTTAGGCAACCTTATCTCCCGCACCGATACTTTGCACAGCGCGAGCGAGGCGTTCGGGTATGACCTGCTGAACCGGCTGACCTCGGCACAGGTCACGAACGGGAGCGGCGTGCAGCCGGCGGTGAGCTATGCTTACGATGCCCTGGGCGATATCACCAGCAAATCCGATACCGGCAGCTATACCTACGGCCAGGGGGCGGGACCGCATGCGGTGACGAGCATTGCCGGCCCCCAGGGCGGGACCTACGCCTATGACGCCGACGGCAACATGGTGAACCGCAACGGCACGCTGATCACCTGGAACAGTGCCAACCGGCCGACCCAGATCACCCGGGACTCTGGTGACCAGAGCCAGTTCGCCTACGCGCCGGATGGGCAGCGCTACTACCAGGCGGCGCTGATTGCCGGGATAAGCGAGACCACGGTGTATGCGGGGGGGTATGAAGCCTGGACCCGCGCCGGGGTCACCACCTACCGGCATCACCTGATGGCGTACGGACGGGAGGTGGCGGAGGTGGATCTCACGAACAGCGGCAGCAGCGTGAACGAGACGGTCAGCTATGTGCTCACGGATCATCTGGGGAGCGTGGATGTCATCACGAATCAGACTGGCGCGGTGGTCGCGGACATGAGTTTCAGCGCCTTTGGCAGCCGGCGCGAGCCCGGCACCTGGGAGCCGCCGGTGGGGGCCACCGAGACCCAGGCCGATCACGCCGCCGACCGCTACGGGTTCACGCACCAGGAGATGCTGGATAACGTGGGGCTGATTCACATGAACGGGCGGGTGTTGTCAATTTTCACCGAATGGAGCCATGGCGTTTTCAGCTAATGGAGCCAGTAGATTTTCAGGTAATGGCGCCAGTGGATTTTCACTAATGGAGCCAGTCCGAGGGGGGAACCGACGCTCGAACGTTTTCTGAGGGGTAGGCTGCCGGCTTTGCCAAGGGCCATCATGAGCAAGAGGACGTTGGAGAGGTATCAGTACCGACAGAGTGCCCGGGCGCGTCGTTAAACTGCGCATAATGTATATTATGTAGCCAAAGTCAAGAACTATAAGACTTGACTAATCAACGACTTAGAGAAAAGCTCCGCAAAACAATACGGAGCGAACATGAAAAACAACCCTCTAACCCTGTTCTACGGATACACAGCGGAACAGCTTAGCATCTGGTGCGGCATTACCAAGACGTACGCCGTGGAACTTAAAAAAGGAACCCGGAAACCCTCCAAGCGAATCACCCGGCTTTTTCTGTACCATATCAATCAGCGACTACTCGGAAAGGAATGGATTGGTTGGCGTGTTTGCGGTGATCGCCTATACAGCCCGGAAGGCTGGTACTTAACACCGGGCGAGATTCGCGCGTTACCCTACCTGGTTCAGTTACACGACGAACTCACGCGGGGCTTACAGGATGGCGTGAAAGTCGCCCGTGTCGGATTACACACTGTAGCAAATCAAAAATGCTCAGCTCGAGGTTAACAACGCCACTAAGAAAAAGAGCTTCCGGTCATCCCTGACCCAAGACGTTTCAACGGGATCCCAACGAGAAAGGATCCAAACTACGAGGACACCAGTAAGATGAAACTCATGCTACAAATCGCTGGCGGCGTATTCCTGGGAACTATAAGCGCCGCACTAGTCATAGCCGTAGCAGCCAACAGAATCATGCAGTATGAATTTGAAATAGGCATGCAGCAAGCAAGACAAGAAATAGCAAACATGGAAAGAAGCACACCACCAGCAGCACCGGCGACGGAAAAAGTATGGATACCAGGGCAACCGATTCAGACATGTATGCAGGGAAAACGCGTGCTCAACGCTGCAGTGCTGAAATGCCGTGAAGGTTACTTTATGACAGTGACAAGGAAAAAATAACCGCGCAGGATCGTCCAGGAGCAGCGATCGGCACCCTACCCTGTACCCTGGCATCCCCCCAAAACAGCACCAGCCTAAAGGAACGCTGGCGACGGAAATTCAAAGCCAGGACAGCGACGGCGCCAAAACTCGGCAACAGCGGTGATAGTCTTGTCAGCACAAATAATATCGAAATCAGAACAGACACAAGCACCAAAAGAAGGAAAGACAAACTCACTCATAGATACACCAGGTGAAACCTTAAGTTTCAACCTGGCAGGCAATGCAGCAAGATCAGGACCGAACTTCACGAACTGAAAGCAACGAGAATAACCAAGCGATGAA
>JAKAVW010000034.1 GCA_021827445.1 Pseudomonadota bacterium | reverse complement strand
CCGTGAATATATAGGTCAAATTGGAAATTTATAACTAACATATAGGTGATGGCGATATATGGATACCGAGCTTTTGCTGACTTTTCTAACCGTGGCACGGTCCGGGGGCATCAGTGCGGCGGCCAGGGTGCTGCACCGCAGTCAGCCGGCGGTGACGGAGCGTTTGCAGAAACTCACCCAGCAAGTGGGAGAACCACTCACCATGCGCAGCGGCCGGGGTATTCGCCTGACGCCGGCCGGGAAGGCGCTGCTCTCCACCGCACAGCGGATGCGCGATGTGGTCGACGAATTTGACGACATCGTGTTGCGCCGGCAGCGCCTGCAAAACGGCGTGCTGCGCATCGCCGCGACCAATACGGTGGCCAATTATTTTCTGCCGCAACGTCTGGTGGCCTTTCAGCGCCAGTTTCCCGATGTGGAACTCCAACTGCGCGGCGGCATCATCGACTGGTCGGATATCTCGTTGTCCGACTGGGATTTATTCTTTCTGGAAGGCGGGCTGGATCTGGAAGAGCTGCCTTCCTACTATACGGTAACACCATGGTTACACGATGAAATCATGACGATTTTCCCGGAGGGCCACCCGCTGCTGGTGCAAGACGACCTCACCCTGGAAAGCCTCATGTCCTACCCCATGATCTGGAGGGAACGCGCCTCGGGCATTCGCCGCTCTGTGGAGCGGGTATTCCATGACGCACACTTAACGCCCAAACAATCCATCGAAGTGACCGGTGTCGAGGCGGTGGGTGCCGCCGTAGACGCAGGGCTGGGCATCGGTTTTGTGACTGCCGCAGCCTTGCGCCGTCGAAAAGACTGGCATGTCAATGTACGCCGCTTGCCGTCACCGCACGGCATTCAATGGACGCTGTATATGGCCAGACCGCAGCCTATCTATCAGTCCCATACCATCCGGGCATTTCTGCAATTTCTGGATGCGGACGCAGTGCATGCTTCAGACACCGTAGCCGCATCGCCGCGTTAAGCATCTTGCACTTCTGCCGACGCTGTTACGGGGATCATGGACTCCGCCGCGTCAATCACCCCACGCTCGGCCTCCAGTACATCTCCCTTGGCACGTTCCCGCTCCACCAGGCTGATGATCCGGGCCACCTGCGCGGGTTTTGCCGCAAGGTACTCGGCTATCGCCTTGATGTCTTCCTTCATCTGCGCCTGTATGGAGTTGATGCCCTCCCGGCGATTGATGATGTCTTCTATGGCCTCGCGGGCCTTGTGATCCAGTTCCAAAGTAACTCCCTGATTTGCCGTGTGTGATCGGCCCTAAAGCCATTTTTGTCCAGCGCAGTTTATCACGGACGCACCATAAAAGGCTCCGTGGCGGATTGGTCTTGTGCGGTGCGCTGGAGGGTGGCCGTTTGCTGAGTCTGCTGAAGTATCACAGACTCCATAGAGGACGTCGGGCCGGCTGATAACTTTTGTCCTGATGTCCCAGCCAGAGATCAACCAGCGCGCCAAAGATCAGAATGCCCGCCGCCTTGGGCCAGAGCTGTGATGCAGAATGATGGGGTGCCATGTGATGCCTCCTTCAGGGTGTGCTGTACAAATGTAAAGGCTATCCACTTAGCACTACCAGCTCATCCTAAATTTTGAGGTTCTGAGGGGTCACATCTCTATAAGCGATCGGATCGGTGATCACCGTTTGTTGCATCAATCGGTAAAAAAGCAAACCGCGATAACGAGAGGACCTGCGATTAAATCTGAACGCAAATTCGTTCAGATACTGATCAAGATGCTCTTGTCTTATGGCTCCCTGATGTATTCCAAGAATCCGGCGTTGCAATAGTGAAGCAACCCGGTGTACTCCTGGCAATAAAAGTATGTGCCGGGATTGCACTATTAAATACCACAATGTCTTCGTGGTCATAACCATTTATTTTCAGATTGCGATAAGCAGCAGGACCGTCTGTTTGAATATGGGAGCCTTTTTTTATTACTTCTTTTACGAATGGCAGTAAGCATTCTTTATTGCCATCAGTTATATATTTCAACCGAACCCTGCCAAAGCCTTTTGGCTGATGTATTTCAATTGCTATTACCACTAATAATTTGTTTGTATCGCTTTTTCTCTTTCTATCCGTCGTTATGCTCCTGTCAGTTATAGAAAGATATGTTTCATCGACTTCCACGAAGCCATTGAGACGATCACGATTTTGCCGAATCATGGCCTGCCGAAAGCGATGTAACATTACCCATGCTGGTAACTTTTAAATCCAACATTACTCTGGCAGGCCAGGATGGGGGATCGGTGAGTGAAAAGGATATGGCCCTCGCCATACAGGCGGCCGAGGAGGTCTTCGCACAGCATGGGGCTGACCCTATGGCTTGCGAAGTGGCCAATCAGAAGCAGTACAGTGATGCGGAAATTACCAGGGATGAAGCATTATTGTGCGCCATCTGGGAAGAAGCCAATTATGCCGCCTGGCACACAGCCACTATTGGCTGGATGAGTCGGGATATTGATCTTTACATGATGGTGCGGAGTGCTGCAGCGGATGGCATGGATGCCCTATCGGCATAATCTCTTGAGGGTTTTCTGGATTAAAAAGGAGTTTCACCATGTTTGGTAAAGCCTGTAATCTTAACGAACTGCGACCTGGACCTGCGTCGTAATCAGCGTGTTTTACGCTCGGCGGGCGAAAAATGGCTCAAGTGCCCCTCTTTCGCCGCTTGCGCACGACCACGCGCCATCAGCCCAGCACTGTGGCTAGGTGCGGCCACCCGCGAAAGCTGCTTTTCCAGGTGTTGGCTGCCACATTGCGGGCAGTTTGGGATGGTTGAGCTCAAGACCAGTAATTCAAAGCCAGCGTCGCAATCGCAGCAATGGTAATCGAAGATAGGCATCTTTGTTACTTTGTCAGGTTATGGCCAAAACGGCATCTGTTGTCCGGTTTAGCAACAATGATGCCTGCTCAGATGGCGGTGTTACAGAAGTCCGTCGCCCGATTCCTTGATATGTTTCCGGCGTTACGGTCTGCCTTCTCCGGCGGTCGGCCCATCGTTAATGGGGTTCAACGGAGCCCTTAGAATGTGGCGGCGATATTCCTGTGTGTTCGCGTTTCTCTGTGCTTGTTCCTGTTGTAGTTGCTGCAATTTGATAGCAGTTATTTGAGCGCGAGCTGCGTCATTGGCTTGCTGTTTGGCTTGGAGTCCTGCGTAGATCTTTTTCTGGCCAGAAGAGAAAGCAGATATGCGAGCGGCTGCCTGACTATTGGTCGTAGTAGGAGCACCGCCGATGACCTTCGCGCCTTGGCATGGTGTATTCTGAAACGAGTTGCCACATTGATAAATAGTTGCGTTGGCGGTAGTAAATTCGCCAAGTAGTATCGCACCTAAAATCCATCGTTTCATAAAACCTCCGTAAATCTATGACAGGCTATTGATTACATTATTTACTGCCAAAAAATACGATCCATGTTCCCATTAATGGCATATCTACAAGACCCATCATTGCCACGCTCTGTCTTTTCTTTGCACCAATCAAGCTCTTTTTTAGTTTTTGTTGGATGATTTTTATACCATGTCACCGAATTGCCTCCGTATGGCCCCTGTCCGGCGAAAATAAAAGGTAGAGCAATTGAGAAGATGCATATCAGTAGTATCACCAATGTAATCCATCGGTTCACAATCCCTCCCATAAGCTTACATTTTTTGATAAAAATAAGATCCCATGTAAGAGCTTATAAGCGTATAGCAGGTCACACGCTATTAGACCCAGATAGCCTTAATTAAAACTCAAAAAAGCGCAACTTCCTCTGAGCAGCAACTTCGACAAACGCTATGGCTGCGTTATCGGTAAAGGTGTCAAAACGGCAGTAAAATAACCTGAATCCTGATTTTCAGATTATTCTTTGTTCTGAGCGCCGGTTTTTAGAGCGCCCTGTACGGTCTCCCAAACCACATCGAGATGGATGTCGAAGTAACCATGGGCGATGCGCTTGCGCATGCCGCGCCAAGGTATTTCTGAGTGGTCCTCCGCAAACTCGGGGTATATGTTCATCACTTTAGTTGCGGCATTGCGACGAAGTTCAAACGCGAGCGATGGGCGCATAGTATCTCTCCGATCCTCAACATAGCCAGTTGGCAGTATATGGTATTTTCATCTTTTCCACATCCGCTGGCCCCTCCAATGATCCGTGCGCAATCCGCTAGGCCAATCAGCCTCGATGGCAGTTTCCGCTGCCCTGCCGACGGCAGTCTTGACTTAGTGCATTAGCCAGACTAGGCTAATGCACTATTCATAGGAGGAGTAGATGCAGTCTGTCAATATGCTACAAGCCAAATCCTCTCTATCTCGCTTGGTAGAGGCCATCGAGCAAGGAGAGGAGCGCGAGATCGTGATTGCCAGGAATGGCCGTCCTGCAGCTAAGCTCGTGCCAGTGAATATGTATCCACCCGGGAAACGGATTGGTGTGGCCAAAGGCTTGTTCGATGTGCCCGACAATATAGATGCGCGTAACGATGACGTGGCCCGTTTGTTCATGGGTGAGGGGAAGACTTGAACTTGCTGCTGGATACACAGGTTGCTCTGTGGGCCATAACGGACAATCCGAAATTGTCCCAGAAGGCGCGTGACCTGATTCAGTCGCCCAAGACAAGCGTTTGGGTCAGCGTGGCAAACATCTGGGAAATTGCGATCAAGCATGCATTAGGGCGAGGAGGTATGCCCGTATCAAGCCAAGACGCGTTGCGGTATTTCCAGGAGTCGGACTATCGACTTCTTCCGGTGGAGGCAGAGCACGCAGTTGCAGTGGAAGAGTTGCCCATGCACCACCAAGACCCGTTTGACCGTATTCTTGTGGCACAAGCACTCGTGGAACCGATGCGGCTAATGACCCACGACTCGCTGGTGGCGCTTTATAGCGATACCATTATTAAGGTTTGAGCAGAGATACGAATATGGGGATTGTATCACACTGATTGCGGTCATTGGATCGTTCAGAGGTTTGTTCAGCAGCATTCTGGCACCAATCGCGTAACGGGTAGCTTGGCCGACTGAATTGCACTATGATTTTCTCATCACAGCACGTCGGATGTCGTGTTCGCGTTTCACGATGAGGCTTGCCAAGCAGACAGTGCTATCCCCGGAGGACTTTCGATAACCTTCACCATTTTGTCTGTATATAGCGGCCAACCAGCAGACTGCGAACCAAGCAAAATCAGGACATCCGCCCAGCAGGGATCAGTAGCCACCAGACGAAATGACGTGTTACGTTTTGTATAGAAAATTCAGCCTATGGTTTGGGTCCGGCGCGATACGTTCGTTGATAAATTCTTCACGACGCCGCATATTCATGAATGATAAACACGGAGGAATGTACCATGCCTATTTCCACTGGAAGAGTCGTTGTGCTTACTTTGGGCATTTTAGCTCTATCAGGCTGTGCCGTTAGCCCTTACGGCGGATATGGAAATCAGGGGTACAACCAGCAGCAGCCCCCACCACCCGGCCAAGGGCCTGGTCAGTACAACAATGGCTACGGCAATCCACCAGGCGGACCTGGCGGCCCACCCCCCGGAGGTCCGGGCGCGCCTTAACGGCCAAAACAAAAACGAGCCGCTCTTATGGGTGGCTCGTTGCCTGAAACGCTTATGCGCCCTGCCGCTATGGAGAAAACAGGGAAATCCTGGGAAATGATGTGCATCAATGACCGATAACCCGCAAGGTGCGCCGCTCAGTTGCCGCTTACGTTCCGGCGGACTCGGATGCTCTGAAAGTGGCGGTAGATCACTTGTCCGGGGCCGCCGCTCGGTTTGCGGTGGACGTGGCGGATTTCCGTCCAGTCCACCTCCCCGCTGATGGCGCGGGATTGACTCTGTTGCAGGGCAATGCGTGCCACTGCGGTCAGCACCGCTTCGGGCACGACGGTTTGACTATTTTCCCGGCACAGCACTACGTGGCTGCCCCCCAAGTCCTGGATGTGAAACCACAGGTCCCAGGGCTTGGCGGTGCGGAAGGTCAGGCGATCATTTTCCTTCGCATTTTTCCCCCAGAGGAGCGTAAAGCCTCCTATCACCGTGCGGTTGAAGCCGGTGTCGTTCGGCGTGCCCTTCTTCGCGGATCTTACGGGTGCCGGGCCTGTGGGTGTTGATGATCCTGTCGCCGACTCGATCTGCCCATCCTCCGTGGCCGTCGTAAGATGTTGCAGCAGATGTTCCGCCTTTTGCAGGCGGGTGGCGATTTCGCGTTGTGCGCGCTGACTGCGTTGTGCCTGCTGCATGTACCACTGCGCCTGCCGGTGCAGCGACTTGCCAGGTGTCACGGTAATAGTGAGTGTTGCACCTGCGACGCTGGTGTGGTCCGGGGCACTGAGGTGCGTGGCGGATGGCATCGCGTCGGGCAGGGCAAAAAGGGCGAAGGCTTGGGTGCGATAGACCTCCGGGTCCTCCCAGCGCGTTATATCCTGGCGCATTTTTTGGATGCGGCGCTGCAGGCGCTCCCGTTGCTGAGTGAAAGCGCGTTCTTGGGCGGAAGGTTGTGGATGGGCTGCGGGTTGCACAAAGTGCAGCGCTTCCTGCGCTGGAATCTCCCGCATCGGCCCCAAGTCGAATATGGGTAGGGGATAGACGACAGGGTTATCCGCATCTACCGCTTGCCGCCACCAGGACGCGCAGGGATCTGACCGCAGCGACCAGGCCTCCTGCATGGCCTCCTGATCCGCCGTGTGCTGCGGGCGATAACGGGGCGCTACGCGGCGCAGCCAGGCGGTAGTCGGCAAAGGCGGAGCAAAGGGTCGACTGTCTTCCGGAGGCGCATAAACAATGCCGGGCAGAAAGCGCGGCGCGGCTTTGCCGTCGAGATTGTCCCAACGCCAGGCCCAACGGATATGCTGCGCCTCATCCAGCAGGGCGATATTGCCGCGTCCGCCAAAGCACTCGGCAATCAGGCTGATCTGGTCCACCCGCTTGCTGATATGGACGCGGTGGCAATCGATACGCACGATGCGATCTGCCCAGGGCACGTGGATGCGCTGAATGCGAAAACCCGCCAAACGCTGGTTGAGCGGGCTGCTCCAAGTGGTCAGGGCGCCCGGCTTATGGAATGCCGGGTCCTGCCAGAGCCCCAGAGGGGCACGCTGCACAATCAGCGCAAGATGCGCTTTGGCGGTGTGCAGATAAATCCCGCCCGGCGCGTCGCTGATGCCCTGGATGGCCTGCTGCGCGAGCTGGCTGTCCAGGTACCGGGCCGCGGCGGCGAGTTGTAAGGTATCCATCTGCTGAACCTTAAGCCGTGTGCGTCGGCAACATGCTCATGCTTCTTTGCGCGCCTCGATCACGGTCGGCTTATCGGTCACCGCGCCCAGTTGGCGCAGCACGCCCATCAGTGTCGCCAACGCCACCGGCGGCTTTTGCAGGCTGGCGTCCAGTACACATTCCGCACGCTCCGGTGCCTCGTAGGGGTCGTCCACACCCGTAAAGCCGGTGATTTCACCGCGCATGGCCTTGGCATAAAGGCCTTTGGGATCGCGCTCGGCACAGACCTCCAGCGGGGTAGCCACATGGACTTCGATAAACAGACCACCGGCCTCTTCCACCAGGCGACGCGCATCGGTGCGGGCCTGACGATAGGGCGAAATGGCGGCGACCACCGCAATGCCGCCATGGCGCGCCACCAGACTGGCGACGAAACCGATGCGGCGGATATTTTCGTCACGGTCTTCGCGGCTGAAACTCAAGCCTTTGGACAGAAAACGCCGCACTACGTCGCCATCCAGCAGGGTCACGGCGCGTTCGTCACTCGCCTCCAGAGTGCGGGCCAGCATGCCCGCCAGAGTGCTCTTGCCGCTGGCAGACAGGCCGGTAAACCAGATGACCAGTCCGCGCCGGTCCGCACCACGATAGGCTTGGCGCAATATCCGAATGACCTCCGGCGGGGAGAACCATTCGGGGATGTCCTCCCTGCTGGCCAGTCGCCGCCGTAACTCGGTGCCGGAAATGCCCGCCAGGGCCTCGCCGTCGGCCTCTTCCACTGGTACATAACGGCGCCGAGTCCGCGAATACGCATATTCGGGCAGGAAAATGCCGGTGATGCCCATCTCACTGGCGTGCCGGGCAAAAAGCTCCTGCGCCGCAAAGGCCGGGTAGAGTAAACCGCCCGCCGGTGCGCCAGGGTCGGCATGACCACGCCCGATGATGAAATGGGTGGCTCCATAGTTACGGCGAATCAGCGCGTGCCATAGTGCCTCCCGCGGGCCGGCCATACGCATGGCCAGGGGCAGGGGCGAGAGCAGGGCGGTCGCCTGGGGATAATGGCCCAACACCGCACGATACACCCGCATGCGGTAGGATGCCTCCACATCGCCGGGTTTGGTGGGGCCGATGGCTGGGTGCAGCAGCAGACGCGCACCCGCCCCGGCCTGTTCCAGTCCCGCCTGGGTCACGGCGATGTGGGCGTGATGCAGGGGATTGCGGGTCTGAAAGGCGACCACCGGATGCGTCCTGCTCCAGTGCTGTTGCAGCATGGCCGGGGTCTGATACTCGGGCGGAAATTCGACGGCCGCAGCGCGGGTCAGGGTGTCCGTATCCCAGGCCGATACCCGCCCCGCCACGTAGTAAGGGCCACGCGCCAGCAACTCGGCCACACCCGGATGGCTGGGGTCGGTCGTCCCATAAACCGCCGCGGCCTCCAGCCGTTTATCCGGACGATAGCAGGCGCTGACGGCAACGGACCCAAGGGGGGTGCCATCACTGCGCTCCAGTCGCAAGGTGTCCCCGGCCGCCAAAGACTGGCCGAGCGCCTCGCCGACGTCGAGCACCACGGGAATGGGCCAAAGCGCGCCATTGCTCAGGCGCATGTCCCGCAGCACGGATTGCCAGTCCGCTGCATCCAGGTAACCCTCCAGCGGAGCAAAAGCGCCGGTCAACAACAGTTCCAGATCGCAGCGCTGGCGTGCCGTCAGGACATGAATGGGTGAGGTGGACATGCGTCGGCCCTTACGCGGAGAGCGGAAAGAGCGGCAGGTGCGCCAGGGCGATGACTTCCGACCACTGGGCCGTATTGCCTTCGGTACAGATGGCCGCGACGGCGGCAATTTCCGCCTCTGCCTGCGCCATGAGGGCGCGCATGGCCGCCAGGGTGGAGCCGGTGCTGACCACGTCATCCACCAGCACCACCTGTTTACCGCTGATTGCCGCATGATCCTTGGCATCCAGAAACAGGGTTTGGGGCTTGCCGGTAGTGATGGACAGGGTTTCGGTGGACAAGGCCGCACCCATGTAGGACTTGTAGTGCTTGCGCAGGACGATATAGGGACGCCCACTGTGCACGGACAGGGCGTAGGCCAGGGGGATGCTCTTGGCCTCGGCGGTGACGATGACATCGTAGGAGATGTTCGCCATGCGCCCATTCAGTGCGTGGGCCGCAGCCTCAGTCAGTTCCGTATCGCCGAGGATGTTGAGAACGGCGATGGCGAGGTCCGGCTGCACTTTGAAGAGGGGGAGATAACGTTGTACCCCGTTGATGTTGAGGGGGTAGGTGGCGGTGCGACTGTCGGTGTGGGTCATGGATGCTCCTTTTACGCGCATTTTGCCACAGGGGGAGGGGAGTGGATAGTTTGGGAGCGCGGCGTCTTCCAAGGTATAACTGTTTGGTGGTGCAGCATCACGGTTTTGTTGTGTAACGCTATGAACCGTTGTAGATTCCACGACAGAAGTGCGTGCTAACGATGCGAATAGGTAGCAGGTGCTTTTGGGGTCACCTGGGGCGATGCGGCTGGGGCGAGGAAAAGCAGGCTGTTGTCTGCGTCCGGTAAAAATTAGGATGCTATAAAAGTACATTTAGGAGTCAAATGGCTGTGGGAAACAGTAATGAAACGAGTTGAGTATTTCAAATATGGGGAACCTGAAGTTTTGAGGGTTATTGAGGTTAATATACCTAAACCCTCGAAGGAAGAAATATTAGTTAAAGTTGTGACATCTTCGATCAATGCTATTGATTGGAAAAATCGAGAAGGCAGATTTCGCTTCGTTAGTGGTTTGCTAAAACCGAGAACCAAACAGGGTTTTGATGTAGCTGGTTTTGTTGAAGATACTGGGTCTGGTATTTTAGATATTCGGATAGGCGATCGAGTTGTTGGGCGATTGGGTAATCTTCAAGGTGGAGCATTCGCGGAATATGTTGTATTGAAGAAAAATCAGTATTATATAGCACCATATGGATTTTAATTTCAAGAATTAGCCGGGATACCGATGGCTGCAACTACAGCGTGGCAAGCACTATTTGAAAATATGCAATTGGTTTCAGGCTCGCATGTTTTGATCAATGGCGGGAGTAGTGGGGTAGGCCATTATGCGATTCAAATCGCTAAACCCCAACCTTGTTCTGGAGCATCTTGAAAAGTAATTTTACATCCAGGAGTTCAAAGTTCGTGGCGGTGAGGCCAAACATAACCGCTCTCCGTGATATTTGTCGTCTAATAGAAGAAGGTAAGTTGAAAACTAAAATTGATAAGATATTTAATATTTCTGAGATAATACAAGCACATAAATACAGAGAATTGTCACGAACTTGTGGAAAGGTAATAATTCAAATAAACGATAAATGAGGCATCAGGCATAACAAGGCAAATCCAGCCGACGCTAAACGC
The DNA here is from genome assembly GCA_021827445.1 of Pseudomonadota bacterium. GTDB lineage: Bacteria > Pseudomonadota > Gammaproteobacteria > Acidithiobacillales > Acidithiobacillaceae > Acidithiobacillus. The sequence continues at coordinate 4,432 of JAKAVW010000034.1, read as the reverse complement.
GCGGTTGATTTGCAGCGTTAGCCACACAAAATACTCTGTTGGCAATGATTGTCAGAGAGGCGTCGCATATGCGATTCCTCCTGATATCTGATTACTGCTTCGTTGCTGCAACGTAGCGCAACGTATTGACGAGCACCTCTCCCGGTGGTTTTGGATTAAAACCAAGTTCACGTCGCGCCTTTGAAATATCGCACACCTCGCGGACGCTGAATTCCGTGAGGTAGTTACGTTGCAAGTCCGGTTCGACGCCACGAATCTTGCTCACCCATTCCATCAACGACACGATAAGGCACAACAACGCCCGAGGCGGTGTGGGTGGCATTTTGATCTCGCTATCAGGAAATTCCTGCTGGGCATTTCGGATGATTTCCTCGATGCCAGTGCATTTTTCGTTCGCAAGCAGATACCGCTCGCCGGGGCGCCCACGAGTCGCTGCAAGCCAACAACCATCGGCAATGTCTGCCACGTCAACAAAGTTGAAGAAGAAACCCGGATTGGCCGTCAGTTTCCCGCTCAATATTGTTCTGAAGAGGCTCATTGTCGGCGTCATGGCGAAACAGTTCTCCCCAATCATCGCGCCCGGCAACACGGATACGACGTCCAGTGCCAGTTCCCCGGCAAGTTTCCATGCGAGTTTTTCAGAATCGACCTTTGAACGGAAATATACATTTGATGTAACCGGGTTCCATGTGATTTCGGTAATCGGCGTTAGAGAACGATCCAGCGCCCCTAGTGAGCTGACGTAGACAATCCGCCGAACCCCCGCTTCGGCGGCCGCCTCAAGTGCATTACGGGTTCCTTGAAGATTCGCCTGGTAGATTTCCCGCTCGGGGTCTTTTGCCCAGTGTTTAAAGACCGCTCCGACCTGATACAAAACGCTGACGCCCGTCATTGCTTTTACAAGAGATGATCTATCAAGGAGATCAATTTGGGTGATATCGCACTCCAGACCAGCCAGCGCCGCGCGATTAGCCGGATTGCGTATTCCCGCGACAACCTTTTCCCCTTTTCCGAGTAACACACGAACAAGATTGTTCCCCAAGTGTCCGTTCGCTCCTGTAACCAGTACAGTATTCTGCATAAAAACCTCCGAGTTAGAAGACCACGAGCAATAAGTGTAAAGTGTGGAGCATAGTCCATGGTCAAGAGCTGAAGATTGGGTGGGTGGCTAAAGGTGTTAATCGGCGAATTGGTAAAAAGAACCGAGTGTTCTCGGGACACGATCCGTTTCTATGAGAAGGTCGAGCTGATCGAAGGAAAAAGGGAGCGGGGTGGGACGAACAGCTACAAGCACTACGACGACCAAATGGTTGATCGTGTCCTATTGATCAAACAGGCAAAGCTTCTTGGGTTCACCTTGGCAGAGATCAAGGGACTCGTTGTAGCTTGGGAAGCCAATACGCTGAGTCTCCGGGAGAAGGTCAATATCTTTCAAGACAAGATCGTTCTGGTTGACCAACGGATTGCCGAACTCAAGAAAGTAAAACAATACCTACAGCGCAAGCTTAAAGGACTGATCGAATCGTGACTTCTCACGGGGAATGTATTGACTATTACGGTGAGCGGCTAACATCGCGCTGCACGCCGGTGAGCTTAAACGTGTGTGCCGGGCATGGCACGTAACTACCCAGGTGCGAGTCCTGGGGCCAGGTTTTCGCAGAGCCGAAGGCTAGAAAAACGGCCGGGCGTTGTCGTGAGGTAGGGTCTGAAGGAAGCTGAATCCAAAGCTGCGGGGCGATGAACAAAAACCGGATATGAGGCGTGATGCACCCGGGACGAGTGGGCACGTGACCGCGAAGTCCTCCATCTGCGGTTGTTGGGGCGCACTTTGTAAATCCGGCGCTCGCGCAGCGAAAGTGACGTGCCTTACCCCGGGAGGTCTCCACCACAGTGCGCTGGCAACAGCTCACAAAATGACGGGCAACCGGCATTGAAAGCCGTGGAGAAGTCAGCAGAGGGCATAGTAAGTGGGTGGCGCCACTGAAGGCCCGAACCATGAACGACGCGGAAACTGCATGAAGAGCAACGGAATCGCATCTGACAACCTGCTCAAGCAGGCTGCGGCATGGCCGCAGGATGAATCCGTGACTGGACACGGCGGACCCCCCGCGTCAATTCCGCCTAGCGCGTTGCTGGAGCGGGCGCTGGAACGGCCCTTGGGTATCCCTACCGTGGTCGACCGATTCATCCAGCAAGCCATCGCGCAAATCATCAGCGCCGAATGGGAACCCCACTTCCATCCCAGCAGTTACGGGTTCCGCCCCGGACGCTCGGCGCATCAGGCCGTGCGACAAGTCCAGGCGGATATCCGCGCAGGCTATGCCTGGGTGGTGGACACCGACATCGAAGCGTTCTTTGATCGCGTCAATCACGATCGGCTCATGGTGCGGCTCAAACAGCGCACCAATGACCCGGCCCTGTTGCGCCTCATCAACCGCTATCTCAAGGTCGGAGTCAGTGTGGACGGCAGTGTACAGGCCACGACACAAGGCGTACCGCAAGGCGGCCCTCTGTCGCCGGTGCTGGCGAATGTCGTGCTGGATGAACTCGACTGGGAACTGGAACGGCGCGGCCACCGCTTTGCCCGTTACGCCGATGACTGCAACATCATGGTCAGAAGCCAACATGCAGGAGAGCGGGTGATGGCAAGCGTGACACGCTTCGTCAGCGACACACTGCGACTCACAGTGAATCCGCTGAAAAGCGCGGTAGATCGCCCAGCGAGACGCAAGTTTCTGGGATTTACGGTCAGCCGGAACGGAGCCAGACTGAAGGTGGCGGACAAAGCCATCGACAAATTCAAAGACCGCATCCGGGAACTGACCCGCCGCACCCGAGGCCACCGTTTGGCCGACATCGTGGCAGAGCTGAGAATAACCCTGCTTGGTTGGAAAGCGTACTTCGGCAGTGCCGAGGTGCTGAGTCCTCTGCGCGACATCGACACATGGTGGCGGCGCAAGTTACGCTGCACTATCTGGAAGCAATGGGGCAGGTCAGGCGACCGGCAACTGCGCAAACGCGGCGTATCTGTGCGCGAAGCATGGAACACCAGTAAAGCGCACACGGCCCGTGGCGCCTGTTGAAAACCCGGCGCTATCGCTGGCCCTGCCAGCGAGGTTCTTCGGCAGTTTAGGCCTGCTATCCCTCGCGGGATGACAGGAAATTGTTCATTGAACCGCCGTGTACGGTCCCGTATGCACGGTGGTGTGGGAGGGTAAGATTGCGAGGTCTTCCCCTATCCCGATTAGGCGACTCAGTAATGAAAACGCAATTGAGCAATCAGCAAGTCATCACCTTCAACGCGGTACACCATGCGATGCTCATCTGTTATGCGGCGTGACCAAAAACCTGATAGCGCGTGCTTCAATGCTTCCGGCTTTCCTACGCCAGAGAAAGGTTCGCGTTGGGTTTCACGAATCAACTTGTTAATCCGTTCAACCATGCGCTTGTCTTGTTTTTGCCAGTAGAGGTAATCATCCCATGCCTCGTCCGCAAAAATCAGCTTCACTTCGCCAGCTTCCGCTCAACGCCTTTGCCAGCGCTCAATTGTGTGGCTGCCGAGAAAAGGCGCTTGGCGTTAGCTGGCGTGCGCAAGAGATAGGCAGTTTCCTCAAGCGCTTTAAAGTCTTCGAGCGAAAGCATCACCACGGACTGTTCTCCGTTGCGGGTAATAATCAGGGCTTCGTGGTCATTGCAAACTCTATCCATAGTGCTGGCGAGGTTTGCGCGAACGGTAGTATAAGTCATTGCATCCATGTGAGATCTCCAGACATGTACGTGTTAACGTACATCATCAAACATCAAATGTCCAGTCTGTTTGCGAGTCAAACGCCCAACTCGGCGCTCAACCTGCTGTTCACCGCATCCACAGCACTTGGCGAGAGAGTCGCATTGCTCGAAGACATGATCGCTGCCCCAGGTGCTCGTGGGTCCACCATAGCCCACCCCATCATTCCACCGGACGCGGCGTGATCGAAGCCGCGCAGCGTCGATGAATTCAAGCGTAGTCTTCACCCATAAAAAACCGGCCCCGAAGGGCCGGCTTTCTGACGCTACAGACGTCGGGGAGTAAGGCTTAGAAGCCGCCCATACCACCCATGCCGCCCATACCGCCACCCATGTCGCCCATATCGCCGCCGGACTTGTCATCTCTCTTCGGCAGTTCGGTGATCATGGCTTCCGTGGTGATCATCAGGCCAGCAATACTGGAGGCCTTCTGCAACGCGGTGCGGGTGACCTTGGTCGGGTCGATGACGCCCATCTCGAACATGTCGCCATATTCGTCGGTCGCGGCGTTGTAGCCGTAGCCGTTTTTACCGTCCACAACCTTGTTCAGCACTACGCTGCCTTCACCGCCAGCATTGGCGACGATCTGACGCAATGGCTCTTCGATGGCGCGACGGATGATGGCAACACCCATGTCCTGGTCGTG
>JAKAVW010000420.1 GCA_021827445.1 Pseudomonadota bacterium | reverse complement strand
CGCCGATGGTGGCTTGCCCGGCACGATGCAGCACCTCGGCGGCTTCCAGATTTTTCTGGTTTTCCGCAACGGTCTTTTCATCGGCAAGCACTAGGGATTGATTGCCGAGGAGTTGGTAATAGGCCTGCGCGACGCTGAAGGCCACGGTCTGGATGCTCTGATTCTGGGTGAAGCCCGCCACCCATTCCTGGGCGCGGGCAGCATCCATCTTGGCGGCGCGCAGGCCAAAGTCCCACAGGGTGTAACTCAAGGTCAGGTTGGGATTGACGCTGTTGCGTGCCGGCACCGTAAAGCCAGCGGTGGAGGCTGCTTGCCGACGGCTCAAATTGGTATTGAGGGACAGGCTCGGCAGCCAGGCGCTTTCCGCCATCCCCAGGCTCGCCGCCTGGGCGCGCAATCCATCCCAGGCGGCGGCGGTCTGGGGGTTGTGGGCGAGGGCATACGCAGTGAGTTGCGGCAGCGTCCAGATTTGCGCCTGCTTCGCCACAGAAAGACCCTGGAGCTTGGGTAAATCGGGCAGGGCGGCTTGGGTGGTCCAAGGCTGTGCCGGGCTGGCACTCAGGCCGCTATCGGTGTTCAGAGGGTCGGCCAGCCACGCACCGACGCCAGCTTGCGCCAGCCCGCCTTGAGCCACACAGAAAACGGTACAGACAGCCAGCAATAGCGCTTTGGGGGGCACGCTCAGGCTCCTCGGCAGTGGAGCCGCCATTCTCCCGGAAAGCGGGGTCATAAGGAAGATGTGGTCCCGGAGGAAATTGTTGCGAAATGTTACGGGCTGGCCTTGCGAAAGACGAATCATGTTCTATATAAATCTTTGCTGACTCTGTGACGTGTATTGTTTTTACCATTGGTTACAGGCCGATTCAGCGCGTGAACCTTACGCGTTTCTTTGGGATGTATGGGGAGGAGATAAATGTATAAACGTAGCTTGGCAAGAAACGGGCGATCGTCTGATCCGCCGCTGCTCGTTGACATCTTGAGATTCTGTGCTAGGTAAGGGTTGCGTGACATAACTAATAGATCTGTTGTCTCGTATCTCGTTGCAACAATCAATATTTCTTGAAAATCAACCTCACAATACGGAGATATGTAGGAAGATGAAAAAGACAGCCGCCATAATCGCAACAATGTGTGGACTCTCATTGCCAGTCGTAGCTTTCGCAGGAGTCGGTTTGCCATCAACAGATAGTCCAATAATGAAAGTCAACAATTCAGTATCTATTGGATTCAATGATATTAACAGTAACTACTCTGAGACTCTCCCAAGCCCATCCGATGTCGAAAACGGATGGACTCCAGGATTCCATGTTGGAGCGAGTGTCGATACCAGCTTATTTGGAATTAATGGGATATACGCTGATTTTGGCTATGACTATGCTAGCGGAAAAGTCACTTATGCGCAAGGAACCCATTCCGAGAAGGCTGGACACACAGAAAATAATCTGCATCTTCGATTCGGGAAAACGATGTTCTTCTCTAATTCTGCAGCTATAACACCATATATTATGGGTGGATACCGTTGGTGGTACAGAGCCGTACCTAACGGAGTGGCTGACCCGGAAAATTATAGCAATGCTTACGTTGGAGCTGGAGCACTGTTCCAGTATGCCATAAACAATGATCTTACACTATCGCTACATGGAGGGATTGGAGAGGTCGTTTATGCAAGCTTGTCTGGCAAAACAAACCCTTACTATGTTGCACTGTACAATAGCCCAGCAGAACAGAAGTTTAGCCTTTCTGGCAGGCCATATTACACGGCTGGAATAAAGGCAACTTATATAAACTCAAAAAACCTCGGGATTTATGCAGATATTGATTACAGGGACTTTATGTATGGAGCATCTGGATTTAATCGAGCCGGATTCGAGGAACCGTCATCCCAGACCAGCCAGTTTAGTTTTGGCGCAGGTATTATGTATAGCTTTTGATTGCATGAAATGTAGCAAATTAGAATTAAGAACCTCTGTGTATCTTGCAAGCTTATACAGAAGATGTTGATAGACTCTTCTGACTAGCTCACAGCCCCTGCAGGCTTTTCTCTTCAGGGGCGATCTTCTAGGCAAGAAATCTTCTCCAGAAACCTCCGTCAGAACTATATTTTTGATAAAAAACCATCAACTACAAGTTGATGCTCTCCCTGCTTCTTAACTTCCGACGGCGCATCGAAGATCTCCGGGATAAATCCCATGAGTCTCCATCATGTGGATTACACTGGTGCTCAGCGTACTGAGCGATATCGATGGGCTATTTCAGCTCTTACGTCTCCAATGCGAAGCATCTTTCTGTGTGGGCCTTGCTTGTTACTGCCTGGGTTGCGTCACTTGTTGGCATACTATACGTAGGTGGAATGGCCTCTTGGGGGTTACGTCGTCAGACACAGGAAAAATCCTTGGGAGTTTCACTACCCGATGAGGAACGTACTTGGTTATTTCGGCCAGGGGTTTGGGGCAGTCGGGTCTCCTTTACTTTGTGCTGCACAGCGAATCTCAACATTGCCGCGGCGTCCATTCACAATTCTTGACACTTTGCCGCTGGTGTCCGCCGGGGCGGCGCGCTAACTTGTCTCCTACGGAAAGGGCGCACCTTTCCCCTTGAGTGACGAGGAGCAGAGTGATGTTAAAATTTAAGCACG
>JAKAVW010000419.1 GCA_021827445.1 Pseudomonadota bacterium | reverse complement strand
CAAGCCAGACATAGCCGGCGGCAATCACGGCCTGGAACACGGCCAGCTTGGCGTAAAAGCCCACCGTCGGCGGCACCCCCGCCATCGAAAACATGACAATCAGCATCAGGAAGGCATACCAAGGCTTGCGCTGCGCTAGGCCTTTGAAATCGTCAATACGCTCCGCTTCAAATCCCGCCCGGCTGAGCAACAGTATCATGCCAAAACCCGCCAAGGACATCAGCACATAGACCACGGTATAGAAGAACGCACTGGCCAGTCCGGCCTCGGTGCCCGCGACAATGCCCAGCGACAGGAATCCGACGTGACCGACGGTGGAATACGCCAGCATCCGCTTAATATTCTGCTGGGCGATAGCGATCACATTACCGACCACCAGAGACACTAGGCTCAGCGCGACAAAAATCTGCTGCCAGGATTCCAGCATTCCGTAGCCACCGTCTACCAGCAGACGGATGATCAGGGCGAAGGCGCCAATTTTTGGTGCCGAGGCGAGGAAGGTTGTCACCACAGTGGGGGCGCCCTGATAGACATCGGGTAACCACATATGAAAAGGTGCCGCGCCCAGTTTGAAGGCAATACCGGCGACAATAAACACGATGGCGAAGACCAGTACCAGGTTACTCGCGGTCACATTCACCAACGCGCCGGCAATATCCCGCACATCCAGGGTCCCGGTCAGGCCATAGAGAAGCGACATACCGTAGAGCAGCATTCCAGAGGCCAGAGCGCCGAGGACGAAATACTTCAACCCGGCTTCCGTCGCCACCACACTGTCGCGGTAGAAGGCGACCAGGGCGTACTGGCTCAGCGCCAGCAGTTCCAGTCCGAGATAAATGCTGAGCAGACTGCCGCCGGAAACCATCACCATGATGCCCAGCAACGCAAAGAGCAACAGCACAAACACCTCGCCGCGGTAAAGACCGCGATCTACGAGGTAACGCTTGGAATAGAGCACCACCATCAGCACGGCGAGATAACTGAACAATTCCGAGACATTGGTGAAGGGGTCGAGCACGAAGAGGCCCGCGAAGGTCGTACCGCTTTGCCCCATTTCAAAAACGGTCAGTACAGCGGCACCTATCAAGGTCAGCACCGTCAGCACCGCCGCCAGATCGCGCAGACGATCGCCCCAGAACAGGTCTGCGAGCAAAACCACGCAGGCCATCGTCAGCACCCATATTTCCGGGATGGCGAAAGTCCAATGCATGAGAAATGAATTCATAGACAAGGTCCTTTTACGCCGGAATCTTAGAAATGGACACCTGAGTCACCAGATGCTGCACCGAGGTATGTACGATATCGAGGAAGGGTGCCGGCCAGAGACCCAGCAACAAAGTAAATGCCGCCAATGTACCCAACACGAGAATCTCCCGCCCATCAAGGTCCTTGAGCACTGCCACCTCGGGATGAACAATAATGCCGAAAATGACACGCTTAAACAGCCAGAGCGTGTAACTGGCGCCGGTAACCAGGCCCGTAGCCGCAAGAATCGCCGCCCAGGGACTCACCTGATAGGTACCCAAAACCACCATGAACTCTCCGACGAAACCGGAAGTGCCCGGCAATCCGACATTACCCATGGCAAAAAGCATCATCAGCGCAGCAAAAATCGGCATAACATTGGCCACACCACCGTAGGCCTTGATATTGCGCGTATGCATCCGGTCGTAAAGCACCCCGACACAGAGGAACATGGCCGCACTGATAAATCCGTGGGACAACATCTGAACAATGCTGCCTTCGATAGCCACGCTGTCGAACACAAAAAAGCCCAGCGTTACGAAGCCCATGTGGGCGATGGAGGAATACGCAACCAGCTTCTTCATGTCCTCCTGGACGATGGCCACCAGGGCCACATAAATAATGGCGATAAGAGATAAGACAATCATCAGCCAGGCCAGCTTATGACTGGCATCGGGCACAATGGGCAGACTCAGGCGCAAGAAACCGTAGGCGCCCATTTTGAGCATCACGGCCGCCAGCATCACCGAACCCGCCGTCGGCGCCTCCACATGAGCATCCGGCAGCCAGGTATGTACGGGCCACATGGGGATTTTCACCGCAAAAGCCACAAAAAACGCGATAAAAATAAAAACCTGCGCGGTCATTCCCAAAGGAGTTTTTTGGAACACCAGCAAACTGAAGCTGTCGCCGCTATGGAAGTACAGATATAGCAGTGCCACCAACATCAATACCGAGCCCAAAAAGGTGTACAGAAAAAATTTGATAGTGGCGTAGACGCGGCGTGGTCCGCCCCAAACGCCGATAATCAAGAACATGGGAATGAGCATGGCTTCCCAGAATACATCGAACAGAATGGCATCCAGCGCGCAAAACACCCCAATCATCATGCCTTCCATGATCAGGAAGGCCGCCATAAACTGCGCCACCCGCTCCTTCACATTCCGCCAGGAGCTGATAACCACCAGCACCGTCAGGAAACTGGTGAGCAGGATAAACCAGAGAGAAATGCCGTCGATCCCCAGGTGATAAAAAATATTCAGGGAAGGAATCCAGGCCACCCGCTCGCTGAACTGCATGGCTGCTGTGTGGGTATCAAACCCGGTGAAAAGGGGAATGGTTACGGCGAAAGCCGCGATGGACACCAGCAGCGCCAGCCAGCGTGCCACTTCGG
>JAKAVW010000418.1 GCA_021827445.1 Pseudomonadota bacterium | reverse complement strand
GTGGAACAACGGACGATCAGCATTCCCGATCCTCTTGCCTTACGGCGCTGGGCCGGCGGGCACTGAGACGATGGCATTCGTGTCCTTTCACTGCCCAAGCCGCATCGGGGGCGATTTCACCAAAGACTGTAAAAAATCGCGGAGCACCAACGCGCCGTTGTGTTCCTGGTCGTGGGCTGCATACAGCAGAATCAGGGGCGAACCAGCGGCCTGAGTCAGGAGCGCGCGGGCAGTCTCCTGTTGTTCCGCCAGTTCCGCCAGATAACGTTTGCGGAACTCATCCCAGCGTACCGGATCATGGGCGAACCACTGACGCAGGGCGGTGCTGGGAGTGAGATCTTTGGGCCAGGCGTCCAGCGGGAGGTCGGCCTTGCGCAAGCCGCGGGGCCAGAGGCGCTCCGCCAGGACGTGATATCCTGCGGGGAGGGGATGCGCGTAAACGCGCCAGGTGGTGATGGCAATGCGCTGAGCGTGGTCCGGAGTCATTTTATGTCCCTGCCCGTTCATTCGGGCTGCCTTCCTTCTGCTTTCACCAGTCTCCTATTCGCCCGCGCAATTCCTGGAGATGCACCACGGCCTTTTGCGCGATCAAGCTGCGGGCTGTCTTTACCTGGTCCCAGACGTTCCAGAGGAGTATGCCGTGGATCTGGTCGTCCCGCAGATAATACACTACGGCCTTGTCTCTGCCCGGCGAAATATCCGTATAGCAGTCCATGTCACTGCGGCATTCCCCGACGGCCTCGAAGCCGAATTCATAGATATCGCTGTAGAACATGGATTGATGCTGAAAATGCACCTCTTTTCCGGCCATGCCAGAACCTGCGGCACGCCCGGTGGCTTCGGCATTATCCCAATGCTCCAGACGCAGAGGTGTGCCCCATACCGGATCCGGATAGGTGGCGAGGTCACCGGAAACCCATATCCGAGGGTCGCTGCTGCGCATCCCGTCGTCCACGCGGACCCCGCCGGGCGCCATCACTAGACCGGCGGCCTCCGCCAGGGCGGTCAGGGATAGCATACCGATGCCATAGGCGATCCAGTCGCAGGGAATTTCCGCGCCGTCCGCGAAGCGGGCTATGAGCTTGTCGGATTCGCTACGCAAGTCCTTGAAATGATGCTCTACATGGAGATGGACGCCAGCCTCGCGATAGCGGGTGCTGACCTGCTCCACCAAAGGGGGTGGCAGGACGTGCGCCAACGGGCCTTTCCCGGACACGCAGTACTGTACCGCAAGACCGGGCTGCGAAGAGAGCGCCACGGCCAGCTCCGCGCCGAGAAAACCACCGCCAATCACTAACACGGTTCCGCCCTCGTTCGCCCGAGCGCGCAAGCGCCGGTAATCCGCCAGTGAGCGTAAGGAAAACACCCTGTTTTCCAGGCCTGGCGGGGTGGGCAGCGGGCGGGGCTGCCCACCGGTGGCGAGCAGCAGTTTCTCATAGAAGAAGGTTTTCCCCGCCTTGGTTCCCACTACGCATCTCTCCGCATCGAGATCAATGACCGGATCTCCCAAAGCCAATGTGACACCCATGGTTTCCCAATCAGCTGGGCGCTTCAGGGGAATATCTTCCTCTTTGTCTTTACCTAGCCACAAACCCTTGGAGAGAGGGGGGCGCTGATAGGGCGGGTCGCTTTCTGCGCCCAGCATCAGCAGACTGCCCTGGGGGTCTTGCTTGCGGATGGCACTCGCCGCACTGGCGGCTGCGGCCCCCGCACCGACTATCAGGTAGTTATAACGTTTCATGCGACTCCCCTTGAGGTGGCTCAGAAGGATGCGTTACATGATTATAGCCGGTATGCTAAAAAGTTTTCTGTTTAGGGTCATCATCCATTAGGCGCAAAAGCATCGAAGTGAATATGGTCATGCCGCACGTCATGGGAGAGCAGCAGGTCGATGGCGGCTTCTATCATGCCGGGGCTACCGCACAGATACACTTCATGACCCTTCCAGTGGCCGCTGGCGGCAACCGTGGGCAGGAGGCGGTGGGCGCCGGTCCAAGAGGCACCCTGCATGTCGGAAAGCGTCAATGTGATGGTGATGTGCGGATACTGTTGTGACCATCTGGCCAGTTCTTCCAGATGATAAAAGTCGGCCTGTTTCCTGGCGCCGTAAAAAAGATGGATAGGCCGGGTCCGTCCCAAGGCGATACTTTCCTGAATCATCGCCTCAATGGGGGCCAGACCGGTTCCGGCGGCAATACAGAGCATATCACGGTCATTGTCCGGGCTTAGTGCGAATTCGCCCTGTGCAGCGCCCAGGATTAATGCATCGCCCCTTTGTGCGGTGTGAAAAAGCCACTGGCTGAATACGCCGCCGGGTAATTCACGGATATGAAAAACCAGTTCTCCGGTGGCACCCGGCGGCGTCGCCATGGAATAGGAACGCCACTGGTCCGGACGCCCCGGTATCGCGATGCGGGCGTATTGCCCGGTCCGGTAGGGGTAAGGCCGTTCCGGCCGCAGCCGTAACTCCAGCACATTCCAGGCCAGTGGTGTGAGTTGGGTAATCTCGGTCGTCCAGGTGTCTTTCGGAACCACCTCGGCGCGCAAACGCAAGTCACTACGTGGATACAGTTTACAAAGAATGGCCATGCCGGCGGCACGTTCCGTGGGTAAGAGCAGCAGTGGCATAAAAGGCCCCTGTTCGCTGGCACCGGACATAA
>JAKAVW010000417.1 GCA_021827445.1 Pseudomonadota bacterium | reverse complement strand
GCATCGTTCCAGCAAGGTAGGGCATAAAACCAAGTACTGTCTGGGGGTGCACGGGAGCTACTTCTTAACCTTTTTAACTTTGGTAAGGGGGGCACCTATGCGCTCATTGGGACATCAAATCGTTGCAGATTTTTATCACTGTGACGGCAGTACCTTGTCTGATGTTGATTATGTTACGGATGCCATGCTCGAGGCCGCCCGGCGTGCCAATTGCACCATCGTGACGCAAACGTTTCATCACTTCTCGCCCTACGGGGTGAGCGGCGCCGTTATCGTCGCCGAGTCACACCTGGCCATTCACACCTGGCCGGAATATGGGTACGCAGCGGTGGATATCTTCACCTGTGGCGATATCATCCAGCCTGAAGATGCCTTGAACCATCTCAAGGAAGCCTTCGGCGCCGGGCAGGTCTCCACCATGGAGATGAGGCGCGGGCAAGTGGATATGATGGGTGTTCCTGCCCATGAGTTGCGCGTCAAGCCGGTTCTCTGCGCTTGAAATGACGCACAGCGGTAACGGGCGGGCCGGAGCAATTCGGTCCGCCCTTTTCTTCTGCTAGAATCTTCCGCAGAAGCCCCCGCAAGTACCCCACACCATCCCCAGCGTTGAGAGAGGCGGTTATGAGCACAGAACTGTGGTACACCGAGCGCTATGAGGAGCACGGCGCAGCATTGAGCCTGAAAATCCGCGAAGTCCTGCATCGTGAGCAGAGTCCTTATCAGAACATCGAAATCTTCGAGACCGAACAGTTCGGCACCCTCATGACCCTGGATGGCCTGGTCATGGTCACTGACCGCGACAACTTTCTCTATCACGAAATGATGAGCCATCCGGCCCTCTTTACCCACCCGGCACCAAAGCGCGTGCTGATTATTGGCGGCGGCGACTGCGGCACTCTGCGCGAGGTACTGCACCACCGGGAAGTGGAAGAAGCCGTGCAGGTTGAGTTGGATGAGCGGGTCACCCGCGTCGCCGAGCGTTTCTTCCCGGATCTCTGTGAGAAAAACAAGGACCCGCGCGCCCATTTTCACTTTACGGACGGCATCGCCTGGGTCAAAGAGGCGGAGGCGGGACGCTATGATGTGATCATCGTCGACTCTACCGATCCGGTCGGACCGGCGGCAGGGCTTTTCGCCACGGACTTTTACGCGGCTTGTTATCATGCGCTGGCAAATCAGGGCGTGCTGGTGGCCCAGTCTGAATCTCCCCTGTTACATGCCGACCTGATCCGTCAGTGCCAGCAGCGCATGACGGAAGCGGGCTTTGACGCAGTGAACAGCGTGTACTTCCCGCAGTTCTGCTATCCCTCCGGCTGGTGGAGCGGGACACTGGGACGCAAGGGCCTGGCCATGGATGCTTTCCGCGCTAATGACGCTAACGCCTTTACCGGCACCCGTTACTACCACGCAGGAATACACCAAGCCGCACAAGTCGCTCCCGCTTTTCTACTGCCCTGAACAGCCACTTCAGAGAAAGCACTGGATCAGCCAGCGCGTGGTCCGGTAACCAAGTGCTGCGGGCAGTAATTCCACAAACGCAGGGCGGGGACTTCATGCTCCCAACCCAGGCAAGAGATACTGCCCGGATCCAGGTGCAGATGATCACCAAAACGCAGACCCAGCCCTAGCCAGCGGGTAGCCAACGCCCGCAGAATGTGGCCATGAGCAAAACACAGCACATGACGATGGCCTTTCTCATCCCATTCCTTTAGCATCTCGTCGCAACGACCACTGACGGCTTCCGGGCTTTCACCCCCAGGGCCGCCACAACGGAAGACGCTCCATTCCGGATCTTCCCGGCGAATTTCGGCCGTCGTCATACCTTCATAACGACCATAACGCCACTCACAAAGCCCCCGATGCAATTCCGGATCGCTGAAACCTGCAAGAATGGCGGTATGATGGGCGCGCCGCATAGGGCTGGAGTAAATACCATCAAAATGCCCCTGTTCCACAAAGAATTTCCAGAGCGCTTGCGCGTCTGCCCGCCCCTCCGCCGTCAATGCCACATCGGTCACCGAGGTATGTTTGCCGCTATCCGACCACTCCGTCATGCTGTGCCGCACCAGGGTAATGGCTTCTATCTTCATGAAAAGTCTCCAGAAGGTGATGCTCGTTCTGCTTAACTATAGAACTTGAGCATCTGTGCATCTTGATAGTCCCGACCATTCCCTGAACCAGCAATTTTTCCGGCCGATTCTTCAGCGCATCGGGTGATCCACTATACCTCCGCTTCGCCTTCATCGCTGCCCGTTTCTTTGAAGGCAGCGGGGTCCAGGTGATAGCGGCGCAGCAGGCGATAAAACTCCGTTCGGTTGCGCTGCGCCAATTGTGCGGCCTGACTCACATTGCCCCGGGTCATACGCATAATCTGGATCAGATAATGCATTTCGAAACGGCCCTTGGCATCGGCCAGGGGCATGACCTCACCCTCTCTGTCGCGCAGAGCGTGACGAATGAGGGGCGCACCGATTCGCGGAGTGGTAGACAGCACCACCGCCTGTTCAATGACATTGGCCAGTTGCCGGACATTACCCGGCCAGGGCGCTCCCACCAGCAACTCCATGGCCTCCGGCGCGATACCACGGACATCCTTGCGATTCTTGGCCGCCGTATCGCGTAAAAAAAACTCGGCCAGCAGAGGGATGTCCTCGGGGCGCTCAGCCAGAGCAGGCA
>JAKAVW010000416.1 GCA_021827445.1 Pseudomonadota bacterium | reverse complement strand
AGCTGCATAAAGCCGCCATAAAAACCCAGCCCCAGCATGGTGGGATACAGCCATGGTGACGCCATGCCATCGGGACGCGTATCTTTTTCTGTGGCCCTCGTTGGAAAAAACAGGCTGACTGTACAGAGCGCCAATACAATCACCAAAATGCGCTGAAACCAGAGATTGCCAATATGAACACTCGCAATGGCACCAAGGATAGCTCCCGGCAGTGTCCACAGGGCCAGTTTCATCCCTTTTTTCAAATCCACCAGGTTGTGCCGGTAAAAGGTGCGAGCGGCAGTAAGATTTTCCAAAAGGATGCTGATGCGGTTGGTGCCGTTTGCGGTGATGGGGTCGAGGCCCACGAAGATGAGTATCGGCAGGGTCAACATGGATCCAGCACCGGCCAGGACGTTGATAAACCCGGCCCCCACTCCGGCGGTAAACAATGCAGGGATGAGCCACCATCCCGTGGTTACCGATTCCAGCATAGGCAAGTGTCAGCCTTGAATAGAGTTGACGTAAAGGTCATGCGACTGACCCTATTAAATGGTACGTGGGCCGGTGTCACCGAACTTCTGCCTTGAAGTGGTCACTGTTTGTTCATCTAGCGGAGAATTCTAGAGGTCATGTTTCGGTTGTCCAGTCGCCTTCGACGGAAACAGCAAGGGACACCGTCTGGAATACCGTACTATTTCGTTTGGCCAGATCTACCAGATGGTCCAATTGCTCTGGGGGAGCATCACTTTTCAGGTGCAACATATAGCGGATATGCGTCAGGATAGGGGGGCGATCTTGCCGCGTGGCTTCGAGCTCTATCCTCGCTCCGGCCAGAGGAATATGAGAAGCCTCGGCCACGAAGCTGATGGCGGTCAGCAGGCAAGCCCCCATGGAGGAAAGGAGGGTTTCAACTGGGTTAAAACCCGCCGTAGGATCGGCCCGCTTGGCACCAAGCTGGATCTCAAAACCCCGCACACTGGCGTTAACATGCAAGGAATCAGTGCGTTCAACGCGAACATTATATTTCATACGCTCTACCAAAACTGTGGTCTTTATTCTGGATTACCAACTTGGTCAATCTCTCGTTCAGCCTCTAGCCAGTGCGCTTCACATTCTCCATCAAACCCGCGCCGCTCGGCGATAAAATAAGCGGCTTCCGCGATCATGTCATGGCGATCATCAAAATTGATTGCTGCTTCTGTCTGCGTACCTGTTTGCTGAGTTTCCTGATTCTTTTTGGGCATAATGCACCTCCTATAAAAAAGTGGGTATTAAGTGATTCATTTTGCAACCTAGACAGGGGGCAGATTTAGACAATTTGCATCATCTGTCTGATCGCTTCAACAGGTGTAGGATGGAATGCCCCGGTTTTGTCGGGTTCGTACCCATCTATTCACCGCCATCGTAGGACAAAACCATCGCGTTCATTATCCCGCCCAGATATTTCCCAACGCCTGTTTTTCTATGCCCCACGGACAAGTCCTGCTCGCAGAAACCAGCCTTGCGATGAACTGACTGCCGTGCCATTACCATGGTCATGCCTCCTGATGACATGAAGGAATGAAAAAATCATAATTCAATACTGGCGTCTGGACTATCATTGTAGCAAATAATGTCTGGGGTTGGGTGGTCGGTTCTATGAGGTGCCCAACGATCGGAACGGTCTGCTGAGGTCGATCAGGTCCCGACGGCAGCAAGGCGCGGACTCTCCCATCCGGCCATGGATCTGGAGCTATCGGCGGCAAGTGTTCATTGGACTGTGTAACGTCGAGGATGTGCAGCTTGCGCGTGGCATGCCTCAACGGTTAATTTCTGTCGGTAGAACGCTTTTATCACATGTACGTCTCCTCGCGGATACCATTGAAGAGGGGCCTCGTCTGAATACCTGGCCCCGCCCATCTGAAGCATCGTGCTCATGAGAGCGCCCTTGGGGGTACCCATTTGCCTACCATGATGGCATGCATCATCGAACTTCTCGCGGGGATTGCCGGTTTGCTGGTAATGTTCGACGCTCTCGCGCCATGGTTCCTCCGCCGTGCCTTTCGGGCGCCGCGAATGGTGGAAAAAGGCACGCCTGCCCGTTTTAATTTGCCTTACCAGGAAATATCCATTGACACCGAAGGGGGCAAACGGCTTTTCGCCTGGTACATTCCCGCGCCACAGATCACCTCCGCACCCCTCCAGGCTCTGGCCATCGCGGTTATCCACGGATGGGGAGGAAACGCAGAGATGATGTTGCCTTTTGCGCCAGTTTTATATCGTGCGGGTTATCCGCTGCTATTTTTTGACGCAAGGAATCATGGCAAGAGCGATGCGGATGATTTCTCTTCCATGCCCAAATTCGCCGAGGATCTAGAGCATGCCATCGATTGGCTCGAAGCCAGGCCCGATGTTGCGCCGGGGCGGGTCGCTATCTTGGGTCATTCGCTGGGGGCGGCGGCGGCCTTGCTGGTGGCTTCCCGCCGCCGTGTGGCGGGGGTGGTCAGTATTGGCGCCTTTGCCCATCCTGCCGTGGTGATGCGCAGGCTCATGGCAGATCATCATGTCCCTTACTGGCCGGTGGGGCGTTGGGTGCTCAAGACGGTAGAGAGGCAAATTGGTGTGCGTTTTGCCGATATCGCTCCCATTGCGACTATCCAACGGATAAAGTGTCCCGTGTTGCTCGTCCATGGCGAGGACGATGCCCAGGTACCGG
>JAKAVW010000415.1 GCA_021827445.1 Pseudomonadota bacterium | reverse complement strand
GAATTTGTGAGCTCAAACTGAACCGAAACCGAAATCAGCTGCCCAAAAACAATTGTGCCACGGCGGCCATAGCGCGACTAATCTTTTCGCTTCCGGCTTTGGTGGGGATCAAGTGATGGCAGTGGGTGCATTCCTGGACAGCGACCCTGCCCACATGGACCTGCCGTCCATCCGGCAGGCGCATAGGATAGGTGGTGGTCTTTCTGGTGAACGTAGTGCCTTGGCACTGGGGACAGGAGATGGGTTTCGACGTGGCGGATCTCATGCGGCTTCTTTCTCGGTCTGAGTAATGAGTTGTTGATACTCGGCCAGCAGCAGGGCGTTGCCCGTCTTGATGGAATGCTTCAGGCACTGCAACAGGTAATCGCGAAAGGACAATCCCCGCAAGTGACACGTCATGGCCACCGATTGCAGGCGCGCATAGGCCATGGCGCCTTGGGCCGAGGTGCTGCCCCCAGAAACTTTGCGTTTCAGGATCCCGCGTTTGATGATGTACTCTCCGAAGTTATTGGTCTTGGGCACGCCCTCGAAACGCACGAAGGTCAAGATATAGTCCTTCTGCCGGCGGACTTTGTCGATCACGGTTTTGAGGACCGCATTGGGGTTGCGCCACGCTAGGAGCGACTCCAGACGATCCTCCAGCCGGTTCACGCGGCGCTGGAAAACCTCCGCGTCGAGTTCGCGCCGGCGTTTCTTCAGCCGTTCCCCGTCCTCGACAATGCGCCGCAACCGCCGGTAAAAAGACAGCAGGCTCCCATACTGCGGATAAGTATCGCGAAATTTGCGCACCTTGCGGAAGATATGCGCCATACAGGTCTGCTTGATGCACAGGATATCCTGGTAGGCGCACCACGCATCGGTGATCAGCACCCCGGAGAAGACGGTTCCCAGAATTTTCTCCACCACAGGACTGCCCCGTTGTCGGTCCGGCCAATAATAGGCGGAGCGGGGATTGGCAAAGATCCATAACCACCACAAGACCCCGCGGATGCGCCATCCCGTCTCATCCGCGAAGATCATCGCGCCCTCCTTGAGATCCTGGCGAATCTCCTCATGCACCGGTTCCAGAATGGCGCCGATACGGATCATCATGCGAGATATTCCCGCGGTGGACACGACCAGGCGAAAGTAAGTCCGCAGATAGGCCACAATCCCCGGCAAGGAGATCGACAGGACTACCCACAGATAGACAATCAGTACGCTGGCGTGCAGTCCAATATCCGATTTCGGCAGCGCGCGCGGGCTCTGGGAGCTGACGATCCTTTGGCACCTCGGGCACCACTTACGTTGCTGCACTTCCTGCGACACCACCGTCTTGGCCGGCGGAGGGGCGATATCTTCGACAATCCGGCTGGGGGTCTGCAGAACGGGTCGATCGCTCAAGTTCGTCCCGCACCGCGGGCACTCCAGCAGCGGATTCTCATAGCGCACATCCGGCTCGGGTTTCGCGCGATTGCCCGCTCCAGGACGGCCGCGGCGTTTCCTGCGCCGCTTGCGGCGCGCGGGCGCACCCTTGTCCCACTCCGGCTTTTTGGAACTCGGCTGGTTGACCGTCCGATGGATCTCGCGTTGCATTGCTTGCTGGCGCTCGCGCGCCTGCTGGGCCAGCGTCTCTTGCAGTCGCGCCTCCGCGGCCTGATGCCCGTGCCGTTCCTCGACCAGTTGCTCGCGTGTCCACAGCAGCATCTGGAGTAACTGCGACTTAGGCAGATTGGCAAGCTGCGCCTCCGTGAAGCCCAACACCTGCTCCACGATCCATTCCGTTGCCGGCCTGGCGGAGGGCTTCATGGCGCTACCGGTCCGCTCCGTGGAGGGTGCGCCTCCACTGCCATTATGGCCGCCAGCACCGCCAACCGCTCGCCCGGAGGCAGCGCCCGGTAATGGTTCTGCCAACGTTGCGCCTTGCGCTTGATGCGCTGGCGATCGGTGAAGTTACGGCCCGCATAACTAGCCCAGTGCACCCGTTCCAGCGAGTAGTTATACCATAACTTCTCGGTCCGCACGCCTCCGCGGGTCATTACCTGGAGCGACACGCTGTGCCAGTCTTTCAGCATCGCATCGTACAAGGCCGACGGATAACCGGAGATCAGTACCGAACACGGCAGCGATTTCAACCGCTCCAGCAATGCGATATGGTCGGCTTCGCTGTAATCGAAGCGGTACCGGCGCCGCGAACTGCGGGTGTAACTCAGATACGGCGGGTCGCTGTAAACCAGCTCCCGGCCACGGAACTCGTACTGGGCCAAAAACCGATGTGCGCAGTCGTTGACCAGCCGCACCGGATAGGCACAGGTGAAATTCGCCAGCGCCGCCGCATCCAGATCCATGCCGATGTTGTTCGCCGCCGGCGGCTTGCGCTGCATGATCGCCCCGCCACCCAGGTGCGTCTCGATGTAGGTCTCGTGCGGCGGCATCAGAGCGATGATCGCCTGGCACAGACCGGAGGCGGCCTTGGAGCCGAAATAACCGTTCACGCCCACCACGCACCTACCTGCAAAGTCTTGCCTACCGTGCACGATAGTCGCAGTTGCCTATGATGTCAAGTCCACCAAAATGTCCGTGCGGCAAGGATCGTTGCCCAAACCATGCGCAAACCATGGCAGCATGCCATGACTCAACTGCCTTGGACGCGTATCTGGCTCCCGATTTCAGTTTCGATTCAGTTTGAGCTCACCCCCCTCC
>JAKAVW010000414.1 GCA_021827445.1 Pseudomonadota bacterium | reverse complement strand
GCGGTCTACCTGATTGTGGCGAGAGGTGAAGAAGGGGAGTTGCGGGATCAGATATTTGAAATCCTCGACGCGGGCGGCTATCCGATTCGAGACGTACGCATGCATCCGTTTGGCCTCCAGGAAACGGAGATTGCGGCAAACCTGATCCCAAACAGCATCAATGAGGTAGAATTGGATCAAATTATAGAGCGCCTGGAGGCACTGCCCGGTGTTCACCAAGCCTTCTGGAACCAGAGCCCTGGTGAGTGAACATACGGAGACGACGAGGTGACCGGGGCTGGTTTTAAGTTTAGTGTATTCGTAATGTCGATGCTGGCAAAATGTGTGATAAGGGCTCCCGTCGCTGGGGCGAAATGGGTGGGCGTAAAGTAAACAGATGCAATTTAAGGTCACGCATCATGCACACAAGTAGTTTTTACCGAAAAAAGGATATATTCATGGGAATGGAGCAGGAAACTGTAGCAGGTCGTGTCAAGAGGGTGATTGTCGAAGTGTTGGGTATCCATGAGTATGAAGTGACTGATGCGGCGATCTTTGTGGATGATCTGGGCACCGACTCGCTGGATACAGTGGAATTGGTGATGGCACTGGAAGAAGAATTCGACTGCGATATGCCAGATAATGATGTGGCAGACATTAGAACCGTTGGAGATGTCGTGAACTATTTTACGTCACGCACGGCTTCTTTCGAGTCTTGATGATTAATGGGAGAACGGGATAATCCATAAATTGAATGACTGAAAACGCTGCTAACCTGCCATTAATCACGATGCCATCTATCCATGAACAAACGCCCGCCATAAAATTGTAAAGCAGGCAAGTCTCAGTTGGTGGGCGACGAGTTAAAGACCAATTCAGGCACCACCACTTCCCAACGCTCCACCTTGGTATGTTGCCGGTATTTTTCTTCTGCTCTAGCTTTTGTCCTGACCAGAATGGCGGCCACCGACGCCCGTACACATCTTTTACCAACCGGTGCTTGATAGCTCGTGGCCAGTCTACCGATTGGGTTTCCGGCACTATCAAAAATTGTTCTGCTGGCGAAGTCTACTTTTAACGAATCTCCTGGCTGAAGGGCTTTTATCCATGCATGGACCGCATCCTGGGGGTTTTTTCGGCCCGCAAACCCTAAATCTATCTCGCTCAATGAGAGTGTGGCATACGTGTGATGTAGCTCTGGATTATCCACTACATCATACTCCGACGAACGTGACAGCAGCGCTACCGAATTGGGTAAAGTGTCTAGTAAAACATTCGAGGCTTCTTTATGAGCCAACAACAATGTTTTTTTCGCGCGAGTCATCGCCACATAGTAAAGACGTCGCGGCGAGTCGGGGTCTTCTCCCTTTTGATGGTGCATCCAGTCCCCATCCAACACCGCCACATGGGCGAACTCTAATCCCTTCGCGCCATGAGCGGTGGTCAGTAACAGACCGGTTTGCCGCTGCTGCAGATCGCGACCCCATTCCGCAAGCCAGTCCAGGATGACCTCAATGGATTGCTCCGCGTCCCCCACTATCAACCCATAGGCATCCAGCGCTTCTCTTAACAGGTCCCAGTAGGGGCCTACCGGGCACTCTAATAACCAAGCCGTCCATGCCGCCCGATCCAGCAATCGGCTATCCCGTGCGATACACCAGTCCACAAAACACTGGGTTTCCCGCAAACCCCAAAAAGGCAGTGGCTTATCCTTGCGTATTTGCACCGAAATGCCGTGCATCTCGCACCATGCCCGGACCGGCTCCAGATCTTCCCATCGACGCCCGATAACCGCTACGGTCTTCCAGTCCCAATCCATATCGCGCTGGGATAGCCTTAGCAATTCCCGCATGACCGTATCTGCTTGCGTAATGGTATCCTTGCCCGCTGCAAGCATCTGCACACGACCCCGCACTACCGGATCCAGGTTTTCCCATTCTCCTCCAGCGGGCCATCGGTTGCGCTGTGTATTGATCTGGATGGGGTGATCACGCTTCATCCGGTTACGTGCGGGTTCGATCAATGCATTGGCGATCTGAATGATGTGGGCCGTAGATCGATAGTTCTCGATGAGGTAGGCCGGGCGAGCCTGATAATCGCTTTCAAAACGCTGGATGAACGCTACCGATGCGCCATTAAAAGCATAAATATTCTGATCATCGTCCCCGACTGCAAAAAGTGTCAGCTTGCCATCGCCTTCCCTACGGGTCCGGCCACTGAGCGCAGAAATCAGCGCATACTGGTCGGCATTAATGTCCTGGTATTCATCCACCAGAATCCAGCGATAGCCCGCCAGAAGGCTTTCCCGTAAAGAATCTGGCTCATCCTCCGGTCCTTCTTTACCTTCCAGCAGATGGGTAGCGGTGCGTAACACCTTCTGAAAATCAAAACCCTCTTCGCTCGCCCAATCCGTGCGACTGACACCCGCCAGGCGCATGGCCAACCCGTGACAGGTGAGCACCGTTACTCCTCGTGATTCCTCACCAATCAGGGCTTGCAACCGGCGCCGGATTTCCACTGCAGCGTGATGATTATAGGCCAACGTCAGGATGCTGCGCGGCGACTCTCTCCGAACCCGGATTAGATACGCAATCCGGTGTACCAGGACCCTCGTTTTGCCTGAACCCGGACCAGCGAGGACCAGTACATTAGTTTCTTCCCGATCATCCACAACAATGCGTTGCTGATGCGGATTTTTGAGGTCTTC
>JAKAVW010000413.1 GCA_021827445.1 Pseudomonadota bacterium | reverse complement strand
GCGTGTCAGTACTCATCCCGGCATTCTTTTTGTTCAGAAAGCTCCACCGGGCAGCAGCCCGCAGGTTGCGTTGCGGAGCTTCCAGTTCGGTGGACGCTGGAAACATCTGCAAAGGACCGCTGGTGTTGTCCGCCGGTGGCAGCCAGAATGCGACCGCGATACCCAGGGTCTGGTGCAACTTCTCGATACTTGCGTTCAGAATCCCCTCGACGCCACGGGCACTGCTGAGCGCCTGAACCAGTTGATAGAGATTGCGGGCGCGTCGCTCGCGGATCCGGGCCATGAGTTCCTGCTCGCGGGATCGCGCCACCAGTTGGCTGATGAGCAGGATCAGAGAGAGGATCAGCGCAAAGTAAGCAAGCGAGCCCACCGTGGTGGGCAAACCGCGATCCAACCCAAACGAGTAGTAACTAATCACGGCGGCAATGAACGTGATGAGGGAGGGCCAGCGGCCGTACATCAGGGCGGTGCCCACCGCGCCCAGCATGTAGAGCATGAACACCCCGGCAAAACCCAGGTACGTCCCCAGAGACCAAGCCAGCCCGCTTAAAGCGAGACCTATTGCCCCGCTGATCACAAAGGCGCGATTCCGGGTGCTGCGGCGCAAGGACGTATCCACAATGCCAAGGTATTGTTGATTCCGCAGGCGTCGATCCTCGGGAATGGCTCTTTTAACAGGTAGTGGGTGAATTACCACATCGATGCCGCGCTCGCTGTTCAACAGATGCGCCGTCAAAGAACCGGGCCACCACCAAAGGAATTTACGCAGGCCCTGCGTCTGTCCAATGACAATTTGCGTTACGTCGCGCAGTCGCGCATAAGCCAAAACCTCTGCGCCGACATTCACTCCGGTCAGACGTGCGGTTTCAGCGCCCAAACTTTCCGCAAGATGCAGGTGATTCCATATCCATGCCTGGGTCTGAGGGTTCTGGAGCAAGCCACGCGGGGTGTCCACATGAATCACCAGCCAGTCGGCCCGTTGGGCGGTCGCCAGGTGATATGCCGCGCGCACCAGATGCTCATCTTCCGGGCGGCCACTCACAGCTACCAGCAACCGATCCCGGCTACCGCTACGCCGCCCCTCCTCCGGATTCTGTTGATGAAACTGTCGTAACTCCAGATCAACCCGGTCCGCTGCCAGTCGCAATGCCAATTGCCTCAGGGCGATCAGGTTGCCTTTACGAAAAAAATGCGTCATCGCACGCTGACCGCGATCGCCCAGGTACACCTTGCCCTCTTTGAGGCGTTGCAGGAGATCCTCGTCACTGATATCCACGAGAATCACTTCATCCGCCTGCCGAATGATCTGATCCGGCAGGGTCTCCTGAACCTGTATCCCGGTAATCTGTTGGATGACTTCGTGAACGCTCTCCAGGTGCTGAACATTCACGGTGGTCGCCACGGAAAGACCCGCGTCCAGCAATTCCGCCAGATCCTGCCAGCGCTTCTTGTGGCGGGAGCCGGGGGCGTTGCTGTGGGCGAGTTCGTCCAACAGGAGCAGTCCGGGACGGCGGGCAAGGGCCGCATCCAGATCAAACTCTTCAAGCACAACGTTTTTATATGGAATATGCACTCGCGGTAACGCCGGCAGGGCATCGGCCAACGCTTGAGTTTCACTGCGCTGGTGGGTTTCGACGACGCCCACCAAAACGTCCACCCCCTTGGCCATCTCCTGCTGCCCGTAGCGCAGCATGGCGTAGGTCTTCCCGACACCCGGCGCGGCACCAAAAAAAATCTTGAGCCGACCGCGCTGGCGCGCCTGCTCCTCCTGCTGCACCTGTGCCAACAGGGCATCCGGATCAGGTCGCCCGTCTTTGCGATCTTCAGTCGACATCTGTTATTACCAGGTACCGAGTACCACCGTACATAATACTCCTTTGTTGTCGCGCCTTCCTGCATTTGAGCATAAGCCAAAGCCCGGTTATTACCAAGCAGGTTAACGCCACCGTTATCGGCAATGAGTAGATTTCTACTCTTATATAGAATTTATAGATGATTTATATGGAATTTATAGACGCAATCTTGCTAGGCTTTCTGGCGATTACATTATGAATACGTGCGGGACATTGCCTCGCGCACACCAAGGAGGCTACATGGAACTTATATACCTGTTGATTATCATTTGTTTTTTCATGACGTCCATAGCAGTTGTTGAGCTATTGGATCGCCTGAGGAGCATAAAATGAACGCTTTTGTGTGGATAGGCCTCGGTTTTGGCGCCATGCTCTTCATCTATCTTTTGGTATTCCTGATTAATCCGGAGCGGTTTCTATGATATCCGCTACCATACTGACCGCTGCAGTGTTGTTGTTGACCATTCTGCTGGCCTTGCCTCTGGGACGATATATGCATCGCATCTATGCGGGCGAACGATTCTGGGCGACACGCCTGATGGGTCCCGTGGAACGGGGACTGTACCGCGTCACCGGAGTTTCTGCGAGTGAGGAAATGGGTTGGAAGCGCTACGCCATCTCCCTGTTGATCTTTAACCTGATCGGTGGCGTTTTTCTCTATGGATTGTTGTTGGCGCAAGGTGCGCTGCCCCTGAATCCTTTACACTTTGCTGGCGTCCAGGGTGGCTCCGCTTTCAATACCGCAGCGAGCTTTATCACCAATACCAACTGGCAGGATTACTCCGGCGGCTCGACCATGAGCTATCTCTCGCAGATGCTGGGCCTGACCGTGCAGAAT
>JAKAVW010000412.1 GCA_021827445.1 Pseudomonadota bacterium | reverse complement strand
CGGGCTGCGTGGCTTTTTTATGCCGCCGTCTGCCCCTCAAATATGTTGACCAGTGAACCATCGATTTGGGTGACCACACTCATACGGAGAATATGAGGTGCTCATAAACATCCGTACGCTGGAGGTTATCCAGGGCGATATGCCTAGACGGGCGCTGGCGTTGGTGTTGGAATGGGCACAGGAGCATCGGGCTGAACTCATGGAGAATTGGGAGCTATGCACACACAACCAGTCACTCAAAAAGATCCATCCACTAACTTAGTGCCGCCCATCTCCCCGAAAGCACCGTGGCGCGTGACTTCCGTGCGCGCGCTCGACGGATACCGACTGCATGTCCGCTTTGTGGATGGAACAGAGGGCGAGGTCTGGATGGATGCCCTGATTCATAGTCCTGGTGCGGGCGTTTTTGGGTGCCTCTCAGAGTCCACGGTGTTCAGCGCGGTGGGTCTGGAGCATGGGGTGGTGACGTGGCCAGAGGAAATAGACCTGGCACCAGACGCTATGTATGACGCCATTAAAGCGCATGGAAAGTGGGTATTGAGTGGCTGATGTTATCTTTTGTCGCAAGAAAGCACCATGACCGCGGGGAACGAACCCAGCAAAACCAGGCCATCCGTCCCGGCCCGCCGGGCGCCCACCAGACAAATTGATCCCTTCTGTCTGGTAAACCCGCAGGAAGATCATCCATTGTTGTGCGGCATAACCCCTTGTTACACTGCACAGACAGTACCGTCGAACTTACGTTATGCAAGTGCTTAAGTGAGGGAGTTCCATGAGTAATAATGAATTTGATTGGGATAAATACTTTGCGGAATCAAATTGGAATGACATTCGAGAAAACTCACCGTTCCTCAATATGCAAAGCCTTCCTTCTTTGGTTAATTAAAAGGCCGGGTTAGTCTATCTATCATCTATAGATTCGTGTTTTTCGATGCTTGATGCAGGCAGCTCTGATAATGCTATTCCATGTGTGAAATCGGTGTTCCAAAGTGCACTAGAATCAAATAACTATTACAAGGCAGCTATCGCGAGCTCTGACTTCTACACAATGAAAAATATGTTATCCGATATTGGTATTCATAACACAGATATAATTGACGATTAGTAGTGCATAATAAGTCGTTCAAGACGACCGCGCTACGCGCGTCGCCTTAACTCCAGCGTTAGGTATCAACAATGAACGAATCGCGGTATCGCGAAGTGTGGCTTGAAAGTCCAGACGGGCAATCTCTTTGTGCCCTTATAAACGGCAATCTAGGGTGGCTAATGTATCTTCGAGAAAACGGGGATGCCGGATTCAGTTCACGAAATCCCAACTACAGTGGGCCTGCTGACGCCACAATCGAGTATCGGTTAAGCAATGGACAACAGGATGAATATCCTGCGTCGTGGGCGCTTTCCGTTGCTGAAATTGAGCGCGCACTTAATTTCTTTCAGAAGGAGCACAAACCGCCGACATTCATCCATTGGCATAACGACTCTGGAGATGGAACTATTCTTGAACACCAAGATGCCTAACGAATAAGGTTAGATCCCGGTGGACAGGCCCAAGAACCGCAAGTTTCTGGGCTTCACGGTCAGCCGCAACGGAGCTAGGCTGAAGGTGGCCGACAAGGCCCTCGACAAGCTGAAAGATCGGGTGCGGGAACTGACCCGTCGTACACGAGGCAACAACATTGGCGTTATCGTGGCAGAGCTGAGGAAAGCCCGCTTGGTTGGAAAGCGTATTTCGGCATTGCCGAGGTACTGAGCCCTCTGCGCGACATCGACAAGTGGGTACGACGCAAGTTACGCTGCTGCGTCTGGAAACAATGGGGGCCGGCGGGCTACAGGGAACTACGCAAGCGCGGGGTAACGGTGCGCGAAGCGTGGAACATCAGCAAGTCGGCGCATGGGCCGTGGCGGCTGTCGAAGACAGCGGCGCTGACCATTGCATTACCATTGGCCTTCTTCAAGAACCTGGGAGTGCCGAGCCTTGCGGCCCGGTAAGCATTCAATTCATCGAACCGCCGGATACGTGGTGACCCGTTCGTCCGGTGGTGTGGGAGGGAGGGGCCGTGAGGCTTCTTCCTATCCCGATGTGCGCCGGGCATGGCGCGTTACTTCGCAGGTGCGAGTCCTGTGGCCAGGTTTTCGCAGAGCCGAAGGCGAGGAGAAGGGCAAGGGCGTCGTCGCGAGGCGGGGTCTGGAGGAAGCCCAATCCGAGGCTGCGGGGCGATGAACAAAAACCGGATATGAGGCGTGATGCATCCGGGACGAGCGGGCACGTGACCGCGAAGCCCTCCATCCATCTGCGGTTGTTGGGATGCACTTTGTAAATCCGGCGGCAGCGCAGAAAGTGACGTGTCTTGGCCCGGGAGGTCTCCACGACAATGGGCCGGCGACATGCCACAAAATGACGGGCAACCGGCATTGAAAGTCATGGAGAAGTCAGCAATCAGAGGACCATCAATTTGCTTGATCCCACAATGTATGGTGATCCCCTCGCCATGCTACTTACCCGTGTTCGCGAATGCGAACTTTGCGCCGGACACCTGCCGCTTGGTGCGCGTCCGGTGCTGCAGATGGATTCGCGCGCCCGTATTTTGATCGCTGCGCAGGCACCGGGCAGGAAGGTGCATGAAACAGGTATTCCCTTCAACGATGCCAGCGGCGATAGGCTTCGTGCCTGGCTGGGTATCTCCCGAGAGGTATT
>JAKAVW010000411.1 GCA_021827445.1 Pseudomonadota bacterium | reverse complement strand
CACCTCGGCCATTGCCGCCGGTGGCGTCGGCTCAGTTAAATGACCGGTGTCTCACAGGTTGCCGACGTTGACGCGATACGCTGCGGGAATAGCCGTTTTCATCAGCGGCGAGGAACCGCACCCGCTGCCCTGTCGCCGTTGAGCCCTGATCGTCGGCAGAAGACTGATAGCAGTCATTGGCCCTCCTCAGTCTGGCCACGCGATACTCTGCATTGGTTGGCAGATTGTGGCATGGCCACCTAAATTACACTATGATTTACTAAATTCATCTCATGTCAGCAGGCTTCATTGATCCAATTGACCAACAAATCGTTTTTTACTCACAAAAGGTTGGATAGAAGTCGGTCATATTTCAGACCAAAAAAATCGGATAGCCAACGCCAAACAAAAAAGAAATCTGTCGCACAAGTCCCCGTTTCCTGAGGTTTTGGGCTTGCAGCGATTGGGTGCGTATTCCGGCACTACTATACTCACTGAGACCATCGAGACGCCGATACTGGGAGGCCATCTTGGCGATGATCGCTAGCTCTCGGGCTTGGAGGACGATTGAATTTGAAAACCATCCCGAAAATTCCCGCGTTTCTTACCCGTCCCATCACTATACCTCCCTATCGGTGGACCATGTCTCTGGTCTTTTGGGGAACATTCGCGGGGGCGTTGGCCTTTTCTGGATGGTATGCCTGGTTCTCCTGGCATCGCTACGAGCAGAACAGTCAGTATCGTCTGACGCTGGAATCCGACATGGTCGCAACCGTCGCTCAGAAGCTGCTGGACGGGCACGCCTCTGCGCTCCAGCTTTTGGGGGTGCAGTTACAGCGCGCAGACGCGCTCCATCATCCGCGCCGCGCCCGGACGCTCCTGCTCGATTATCAGAAGGCCACCTCGGGGATTGCCAGCGCGAATCTCATCACACCTAATGGACGGGTCATTGCCTCCACGGCCGTACCGGCGGGGAATGTGCCCCCGGATTTTCGTAACAATCCGGCCATCTGGCCTGGTTTTCAGAAAGTCTTGCGGACACATGGCATATGGGTCTACCACCCGCTTCGTGGCCCGCTGGTGGACAGTCATTGGGTCATCCGCCTGAGTCATACGGTATTTTCCCCGGCGGGAAAACCCCTGTTTGTGGTGGCCACGCCGCTGCGCTTCAATGCTATTGAAGACTTCTTGCGCCAGTTGCCCTTGCGACCCGGAACGGCTGTCGGCCTGATCCGGAGTGACCTTTATATTGAGGGACGCTGGCCCATCCCCCAGGGCAATCTCTCCAAGATGCTTGCCCATCCAGTATCCGTAGGAGCCTTGCTAAAGGCACTGCAGAGGGACCCCCATGCACGGCAAGGATCTTATGCAGGCTTCGTCACGGTGGATCATACCTACCGTTTTGGGGCCTTCACCCGTCTCGATCATTACCCCCTGACCGCTTTTGTTTCCATCCCCAGGGATTCATGGCTGGCCGCCTGGTGGCGACGACAGATTCAATACCCTCTGGTCTTTCTGCTCATCACTTTGGGATTCGGCATGGTTGCCTATCGACGCATCCTCTTCCTGGATCGCCGATGGGATCTGCAACGCCAGACCTTCGAGCGAACTCTGACCACGCAGGCCACCCACGACGGACTGACCAACCTACCCAACCGCGATGGCCTGCGATTGGTATTTGATCAGGCGTTAGCCCGTGCTGAACGGCAAGAACGGTTGCTAGCCGTGGGCTTCTTGGATCTGGATGCGTTCAAGCCAGTCAATGATACCTACGGACACGCTGCCGGTGACGACCTGCTGAAAGAAATGGCCCGCCGCCTGCAAGACGCCGTGCGGCGAACGGATATCGTGGCGCGCTTGGGGGGTGATGAGTTTGTGCTATTACTGGAAGGCCTGCGCGGTATGGATGAACTGGATCAGGTCCTGGCCCGTCTCCAAGCGGCGATTGCCCAGCCCTTCATGATCAAGGGGAAGGAGATCAGCCTCCAGGCGAGTCTGGGACTGACTATCTACCCCTTCGACGAGAGTGACGCCGACCTGCTTCTGCGGCACGCGGATCAGGCTATGTACGCCGCCAAGGCGCGCCCCGGACGTGCGAGCGAAGGTTGGGCGCAGCTCTATCACCCGGATCTCGGCACCATCACCATGGGCGATGAGATATTGCGCCGGGATTTCCTGCAAGCTTTGGTCGCCGGTGAGGTGACGCTACGTTACCAGCCTCTGGTGGCTCTGGCGACGGGCCGGGTGGCGGGCCTCGAGGCCCTGACCCGCTGGCACCGGGAGGGCCGGGAGAAGATTTCCCCTGACCGATTCCTCCCGTCCCTTGGCGTGCGGGAGCGTCAGGCGCTGGGGCACTTCGTGCTGCAAACGGGACTGCAGCAACTCGCACAGTGGCGGGACATGGGTCTGGACCTCTTTCTCAGCATCAACGTGACGCCGGAAGAACTCGACCAACCCGGATTTGCCGATTCGGTCTTTGCCATCTTGGCCGCTTATCCGGGCATCCCCCCGGAATCCCTGGTGCTGGAGGTGCTGGAAATCGGGGAAATCCTCGAACAGGAGGTCGCCCTGGAGCATCTGCAGCGGCTACGCGGGGCGGGCGTCAAAATCGCCCTGGATGACGTGGGGAGTGCATACGCCTCCCTCCTGCGACTCAAAAATCTGCCCATTGACGAGATCAAAATCGATCAGGGTTTCATCCGCGAACTGTCGAACA
>JAKAVW010000410.1 GCA_021827445.1 Pseudomonadota bacterium | reverse complement strand
CGACCCTCGAATGGGTGGCGTGGTTCAACCATGTCAGGCTGCTCGAACCCATCGGCTATATCCCTCCGGCAGAAGCTGAGGCAAACTACTATCGGCAACTCGCCGAACAGACCGAATTAACGGCCTGCACTTAAACCAAATGGCCTCCACGAAACCCGGGGCGGTTCAAACACCAGGTTCTCTTTCAATGGAGAACAGTCTAACTAATACAACTACTTAGGCGACTTCATGTCGCACGTGCAGAATGGTCTCCCAGGATATGGACTGAGGAGATCATGGGTGATGGCATCACAGACACAGAGGAAGTACCAGCGGCGCAGTGCCGCAGAGTGGCGGGCGTTATTGGATGCTCAGGCGACAATCGGTCTGGGCGTTGGCACATTTTGCCGGAAGGTCTCAGTCTGTACGGCGAGTTTCTACCGCTGGCAGGGGGTGTTGGAAGGGCACGGTGATGCCGGCCCCGGTACGTCGGAGACGGTGGCCGACAGGGTTCCGGCACGCGCTACACCCCACCGCACCCCGGATTTCGTGGATCTGGGCGCGCTGGAAGATTTGGCAGCACCTGTGCCGCGTGACGATGCCGCCTCGCCCCGCGTGGAACTCCGCCTGGAATTGGGTGATGGCATGGTCCTGCACCTGGTGCGTGGCTGATGTTCTTCCCGGAAGGCCAGGTGCGGGTGCATCTCTGCGGTCAGCCGGTGGATATGCGTAAGTCTTATGATGGGCTCCCGACTCTTTCGACGCCCATCAAGCGTATCGACTGCGGGCTGATGAGCACCAGTTTGGGATCATACAATGGCGGCAAAAGCCGCTCATCCTTCAGCATGGCGGGTTCCAGCACGGCTACCAGGTGACTCCGATCCTGAAAGGTGCGCAAATCCCCTCTGGCCGGTGGCTGCCTTCTGGCCGCCTCGATCTTGAGGCGTCGCCCACGCCCGCGCAGGGTGTATATATACTGACTACTTGTTCCGACAGGTCCGGGAATGTAAACTTAGTCCGTTTAACTTGATTCACATGAGGTGGCCATGCAAACCTACAATATCCACGACGCTAAAACGCATCTTTCCAAGCTGGTCGAGATGGCTGCCAGGGGCGAATCGTTCGTGATCGCCAAGGCAGGTAAGCCAATGGTGAAGGTGATCGCATTGGACACGCCGGAATCGTCGCAAATGAAGCGATTCGGGTTCATGGCCGGTCAGATTAAAGTACCAAACGACTTTAACACGATGGGTGCCGACGAGATTCAATCGCTCTTCGAGAACGAGTCGTGAAGCTGCTATTGGATACCCATCTGCTGATTTGGGCTGCTGACAGCATTGAGCGTGTGCCTGTAGGTGCTCGCGCACTGATGGCTGACCAGGACAACGAACTGCTTTTCAGCGTGGCGAGCATATGGGAAGTCGCTATCAAGCGGGGGCTGAACCGGCCAGATTTTCAGGTCGATGCGCGTATGCTGCGCCGTGGCCTGATCGACAACGGATATTGCGAATTGCCGTTACTTAGCGAGCATGTGGTTGCGATTGATGCCCTGCCATTGATTCACAAAGACCCGTTTGACCGGTTGTTGATCGCGCAGGCAATGGTCGAGGGAATCACATTGTTAACCGATGACGCCACCTTGACACAGTATTCAGGCCCGGTAAGGCTGGCTTAATTGAAGCGGTCATTTTGCCCACGGTTCTGGTCATTGGGCAATCACGGACGTAATCCACACATAAAGGCCATAGCCTGGTTTTGAGCGCAGCCATCCCAATAAAAACGGATATTTTTGATCTGTTTTATTTTGGTGTTAGGCGTGGCTCCCATGCCCCGGAAAGCGACACGAAGAACTCAGAGACGGATGCCGCCGGAACACGTACTCCATTTTGAAAAGATCATTTTTCTATCAGGCACTAATTAACTTATTGGTTCTCCACGGTATCGCCCATACCCGGAAGCGTGATGGTATTCTCACGGGGCAGGGAATACCTACCGGGCCTTTGGCATCAAAAACGGGCTTGCGCGAATTCCCGCAACACGCCAATCCCGCGCACGATCAATTGCCGCACGGCTTCCCGGCTGACGCTCATGATTGTCAATCAGCGCTTGTGATTGGTCAGCTTTTAGCAGGGCTCATTGTCACGATTGTTCACCCAAGACCAGGTTAATATCCTGACAATTTTTACAGTCGTTCACCGAGTTATGGAGCGGATTTCCACGACATAGTGTGGTAAAATCCAGACGCTGACAGGTGGCAAACGGATAGCGCTAATTGATCTGGTGCGCGGCAAACCTCCCCGTTCAGGGGGAGGTCAAGAGCGCGGCGGGGAGGTGGCTCAATGCCACCGCTCCCGCCCTTGCAGGGTGCAGCCCTAATCCAGTGTTTGTTGCTGCTCGATGTGCTGGCGAATAATGGAGATGGGCGCACCGCCGCAGCTTCCGGCAAAGTACGATGGAGACCAGAGTGCTCCACCCCACAATTTCTTGCTGACGCGGGGATAATTCTTTTCGCGGATCATGCGGCTGGAAACCCCCTTGAGGCTATTCACCAGCACCGAAACGGACACGGTCGGCGGATAATTCACCAGCAAATGCACATGGTCATCCTCCCCGTCGAACTCCACCAGTCACTTCACGCAGAATTTCCGTGGCCACATGGGCATAGAGCGCCGTCGTCTCAAGGCCCGCGGGCCGGAGGAGGACCTGAATTATCCGGGTATCGA
>JAKAVW010000409.1 GCA_021827445.1 Pseudomonadota bacterium | reverse complement strand
TACTGGAAAGAGAAATTATTTGGGATGCCATGGGCGTAATCCTCCATACGGATCTTCAGTGAACGATGGAAAACCGCGCGCCTCATGGATGTATCGGCTTGCTCCTAAGAAGCTGACGCTTGCATTACCTATAGCAAAAGTGATGCCAGCATTGCGGCCTTTGTTTTTCAAAAGGTTAGGATAAGACACTCAGTGCTTTGTCGGTAATATTACGTGTGTTTTCCAGCCTTGCGGCGAAAATTGTCGAGAACCGGACAAACGAGGAGGGGTGAAAATAGTACGGCAGGCGCGAATTTAGAGTTTTTTAACTTCTACGCCATGTTTATTGAGCGCATAACCGAGTTTGCGGGTAGTCGTCCCCAACAAACGGGCGGCTTTGGCTTGTACCCAGCCACAACGGTCCATGGCCTGAATCAGACGATCCCTTTCCGACAAAGGTGCCGCGCTCTCCTCATCGTTTGCGACCAAGGCAGCCACCACTTGCTCCGCAGCTTCGGGCATTACGGGGAGCGGTATACTACCACTGCCTGACATCTTCATGGTGACGATGGGATGGCTCCCTTCCAGCGGTCGCAAGGCCATGGAGAGGCACTGATTGCGCTGACAGGGCACGTCGAGATTGCGGATGATATCCCCGCGCATCATGGTGGCGGTGCGTTCGACGCAGTTTTCCAGTTCCCGCACGTTACCCGGCCAGTAGCAGGACACCATGGTTTGCAAGGCTTCCGGGGTGAGGGTCAGTTTGCGCTGATTCTCGGCGTTGTAACGGGCGAGGAAATGTTCGATCAAGGCAGGGATATCCTCACGACGTTCCCGCAATGGGGGCAGGAAGATGCTGACGACATTGATCCGGTAGTAGAGATCGGCGCGGAACTCGCCCTTGCTCACCGCCTCTTCGAGATTGCGATTGGTGGCAGTGATGATGCGCACATTGACTCGCCGGGTCTGAGTACCGCCTACCCGCTCGAATTCGCGCTCCTGTAACACCCGTAAGAGCTTGGCCTGAAAAGCCGGAGAGATATCTCCGATCTCGTCGAGAAACAGGGTGCCACCGTCTGCCAGTTCAAAGCGCCCTTTGCGCTCCTGGGTGGCGCCGGTAAACGCACCGCGCTCATGTCCGAAGAGCTCTGATTCGAGAATACTTTCGGGGAGCGCCGCGCAATTGAGCGAAACAAAGACTTTATCGCGACGGGGGCTGAGATAGTGAATGGCGCGGGCGATGACTTCCTTGCCAGTGCCCGACTCACCGCGCAGCAACACGGTCGCCTTGCCTGGCGCCGCCTGGTGCACGTCAGAAAACACCGCCTGCATGGCCCGGCTGTTGCCGATGACATTTTTGATGCTGTAGCGTTTCTGTAACTCCTTCTGCAGACGATGCTTTTCCTGCAAAAGACGGTTTCGTTCCGCCGAGATACCCTGATGCAAATTGACGGTCTGTCCCACCAGATTGGCGATCATCTGCAATAAGCGGACATCAGCGCGGAAACTCACGCCCTTGTGTCGCTCACTGCGATAGATGGCTAGCACGCCGATACACTCATACCCCACCTTGATCGGCACCCCTACAAAGGCATGCAAGCGCTGACTGATCTCCGGTTCAAAGGCGCGGTGCAGAAAAGCCGGTTCCTGAGAGACATCAGGAATCACTATCGGCATGCCGGCACGCATAATCTTGCCTATCATCCCCTCCCCTAACCGATAACGCCCCCGTTCTATCTCCGCAACAGATAACCCTGTGGCAGCGATTACCCCCACTATTTCCTCGTTCATGCGCAACACAATCATGGACGGCGAAATATGCAGATGACTTTCCAGCGTCTTCAGAACATCGTTCAGGGTGTGTTCAAGATCCATGGAGGAGCTGAGCACCTTACTCACCTCGTAGATGGTCGTCAGCTCCTGAAAATGGTTGGGGGTTACGTGATCTTTCATGATAAAGCCCTCTTCTCTACAGCGCTCAGGAGGCGTTGGGGTGGGATGAGGCGGCTGGGGTTTTGGTGAGCCTGTGGGCCTGCCTGACGCTTGGGCAAGGCACAGAACGCCGACAATGGTCGGCACCAACGCCAGCGACTTCAGCATACACGTCAAGAGATACGGACGTCCACAGGCGTAATTGATCCTCAGAAAAACCGGCGGTTTTGGCGCCCGCCGCTGCCATAAGCGGGCGACGGATGAGGAGGGGGTCCAACAGCATTGCGGCGAGTGCCCCGGCTTCCGTAAACGCCTCCGGAACGATCTCTCCCGACTTTACCCGCGGCGCGGCCGGGTTAAACCACTCTGCCACGGGTCGATCCGCAAAATAGGGGCGCAGGGTTGCCGCCGTCCAGGCGGTCTTCAATAAGTCATGCACCTCCAGCACACAGCCGGCGGCCGTCAACAGCGCTCTCTGCCGCGCATTATTGGCACAGCCTGGTTTTTCGTAAAATAAGACACGCAGCGGCATACTGGCTGGCAACTGCTCATGATCCGTCCGCTCACCCCGGGCCAAAAGCTGATCCACCTGCGCCGCGATTTCTTTCTGAACCGCGGGATCCAGACGCTGCAACCAGGTACTGGGAAGCCCGTAAGTCCCGTACAGACCTCCCGCCAGCATTCCCGCGATAGCGCCCGTGGTGTCCGCATCCCCACCCTGATTGACCACCGTGATCAGGCAGTCTTTAAAATTATCGGTATGAAGCAGCGCATACAGGACGGCACGCACCGTATCCACAATATAGGGCGTAGGTGCCTGGGGAA
>JAKAVW010000408.1 GCA_021827445.1 Pseudomonadota bacterium | reverse complement strand
AAAACCTGGTGCAGTTCCTCTGACCCATGTCCCTTCTGTCCCGTCCTCGCGTCGGCGCGCTGTTTGCCTTGATCTTTCTCCTTCCGGCCGGTGCGGGAGCGGGAGCGGGAGCGGGAGCGGGAGCGGCAACGCTTCAGGAAAAAATACAAAATAGCCAGAAAAAACTGGAACATATACACGAGAACCTAGGGCAGGTACAGGCGCATCTCGCGGCGGGGCAGAAAACCCAGGCGCAACTGCGCGTAGAAATCAGCGCACTCGATCAGCGGGTTGTTACAACACAAAAGAAGCTGATCGGAATCCAGCAACAGCAACACTCAGCACAGGCGCAACTGGCCGAACTGCGGGTAAAAATCAATACACTCCAGGCGGAACTGGGTCAACAGAAAGATATCCTCGCCCGGCAGCTTCGCGGTGCATACATGCTCGGCGGAGTTACCCCGCTGGCTGTCTGGCTGCAAACGGAACGCCCGGGAGAACTGGGGCGCATGAGCGTCTTTTACGAGTCTCTGGCCAAGGCGCGCAGCGCACTGATCGTCAAAACCCAAGGCACCGCGCAACAGATACGGAAGACCCGGCATGAGGTGCAAATCCACGAAACCCATCTCGCTCAGTTGGCACAACAGGTCAGTGCGCAGGAACAAACGCTCCGGCAGCAGCGTGAGGTTCACGCCGCACTGGAAAACCAGCTTGCAGCCCGCATTGCCGCCGACAAGACCAAGATCGCAGAATTACAGGCGAATGCCAATATTCTCAATGGATTGGTGAGCCGTCTGACCGTTCAGTTCCACCATCAGGAAGAAGTCGCCCGCGCTAAAGCTGCCGCCGAAGCACGACGCAAGGCCGCTGCCGCTGCTGCGGCCCGTCGTGCGGCGGCAATCTCCGCGCAACGGGCCGCTGTCGCGCAACATTATCTGGCTCAGAAAAGGCAGGCGGAACAGCAGGCGCAGCGGGTGCAGGAAACAGAGCGGGCACGACAGGTTCAACGTGCGGCGAATGCACAAAAGCAGCCACCCACCACCGTAGTTCGTCCGCCGGTGATCGTCGCCACCCCCGCTCCCGCATTGCCCGCAACCCCCATCGTCGGGCACGGCAACTACCCCGCGCCGGTAACCGGTCCGGTTACCGCGCGTTTCGGCACGCCCCGGGTGACTGGCGGACTCGACTGGCAGGGTATCACCTTTCAGGCCCCGGTAGGGACAGAGGTTCGCGCCATCGCGCCGGGCATGGTACTTTATGCGGGGCCTTTGCGCGGCTATGGACAGATTGTCATCGTGCAGATCGCACATAGTTTATTGTCCATATACGGGCATCTGGGTGCTACCGATGTCCACGTTGGAGAGCAGGTTTCTACCGGACGCGCAGTCGGCAGCGTGGGCAGCGGCGGCGAACTGGGGAACGATGGTCTCTATTTCGAGATGCGGAATGCTGGCCACCCGGTCAATCCGCTGGATTACATCCACAACTGAGAATCACGCTGCCTTCTGCCAAGCGCCCTGCGCTGGACCCACACTTTTGGAGATTTTATCTATGTCCGTTCCCCGCTTCCCCAAGCCGCGCTCCGGTACCCTGCTGGGCGTCAGCGTCGGGCTCGTTCTGGGTGTCAGCGCCAGTTTTGCCGTCACCGTTCACGCGGCAAAGGATCAGAATAGCATCCCTCTGGAACAGATCCAGACTTTTAGTCAGGTCTTCGGGATCGTCAAATCTCATTACGTCGACCCCACTTCCGACAAAAAACTGATGGATGGCGCCATCAACGGCATGGTCAGCGCCCTGGACCCCCATTCTGCCTATCTGACGCCTAAAGAATTCAAGGAAATGCAAGTGTTCACCAACGGCAAATTTGGCGGGCTGGGCATTGAAGTGACGGGCGAGCATGGCGTACTCAAGGTCATCAGCGCCATTGACGGTACGCCGGCCGCCAAGGCTGGCATCGAATCAGGCGATATCATCATCAAAATTGACCATAAGGCCCTGCAGGGCATCGCCCTGCAGAAAACCGTGGACATGATGCGTGGCAAGCCCGGAACACAGGTAACCCTGACTATTTTGCGGCCGCATCAGACGCAACCCCTGACCCTGACCCTGACCCGCGCCATCATCAAGGTGCAGAGCGTGCGCTCTGCCATGCTGGCGCCCGGTTATGGCTACATCCGCGTCAGTCAGTTTCAGGAAAACACCGGCAGCGCAACCCGCAAGGCGGTGGAGCATCTGGAGCAGGAAGCCAACGGGCACCTCAAAGGTCTGATTCTCGACCTCCGCAACAATCCGGGGGGAGTGCTCGGAGCAGGGGTCGAGACAGCGGACACCTTCCTCAACAAGGGGCTGATCGTCTACACCAAAGGGCGCACCGACGACAGCGACATGCGTTTCTCCGCCCACGGACCCGATTACCTCCACGGCGCCCCCATGATCGTACTCGTCAATGGCGGCTCGGCTTCCGCAGCGGAAATCGTTACCGGCGCGCTCAAGGATGACCACCGCGCCCTGATCATGGGTCAGCGCACCTTTGGCAAGGGATCGGTACAGACGGTGATACCGCTGAGCAACGGCGGCGCCCTCAAACTGACGACTGCGCTTTATTACACCCCGGCAGGCTGCTCCATCCAGAGCGAGGGCATCGTCCCCAACATCGAGGTGCAGCCATCCAATGCGCGGCTGCGCGCACTGGATGCGGATCTCCTGAAGGAGTCGGAACTACATGGCGTGCTGAAAGCGCCGGACGAGTGCCGCAAGGC
>JAKAVW010000407.1 GCA_021827445.1 Pseudomonadota bacterium | reverse complement strand
CTCCATTGACAAGGCACAGGCCCCTCCCTATAAGAAGCTATGCATAGCGAACGGGAAGAATCATGGCGCGCTGAATTGTCCACCTTGCGTGCGCACGACCTCTGGCGGGAGTTGCAGGTCCTGCAACCTGCGCCGGAGCGCGGGCCGCCCGCTTTTGTGGGGGCGCAGGGCGAACCGCTCCTGTCCTTCGCCAGTAATGATTATCTGGGCCTGAGCGCAGAGTCGGCCTTACGTGATGCCGCCATCGCCGAGATTCAGCAGAGTGGGGTAGGGGCTGGTGCCGCGCCCTTGCTCGGTGGCGAGCGGCCCGCCCATGCCGTGCTGGCGAACGCCCTGGCCCGCTGGCTGGGAGTGGAGGCGGCGCTGCTCTTTGGTAGCGGTTATCTGGCCAATCTGGGGGTCATCTCCACGCTGGTCGGGCGCGGTGATCGGGTCTACGCCGACCGTCTCAACCACGCCTCTCTGGTGGACGGGGTGCGTCTCTCCGGCGCGCGCCTGCATCGCTACCGGCATGGCGATATGACCCATCTGGCGCAATGGTTGGAACGCGGCGGCCGGGGGCAGGCCTGGATCATCACGGACGGGGTGTTCAGCATGGATGGTGACATCGCCCCGCTCCCTGAACTCGCCACCTTGGCGCAGCAGTATGGCGCAGGGATCATTCTCGACGAGGCCCATGCCTTTGGAGTGTTGGGGACGGAGGGACAAGGCACCGCGGCGCACTGGAATATGGACATCCACGGGGTAGACGTCATCATGGGCACCCTGGGTAAGGCCTTCGGTGTTTACGGCGCCTTCGTGGCGGGGAGTCAGGACGTGGTGGATCTCCTGCGTAATCGCGCCCGCAGCTTCATCTACCATACCGCCCTGCCCTCCGCCCTGGCGGCCGCCGCCCTCGTCGCGCTCGACCTTTTACGGCATGGGGATGCCAGGCGCGAGCGCCTGACACAGCACCGGCAGCATCTGCGTGCGCAAGTGCCCGATGCCCCCTGGTTGGCCAGCGAGACACCTATTCAGGGTCTCCTGTTGGGCGATGCGCGGCGGGCGCTGACGGTCAGCGCCCAATTGCGCCGTGCCGGCCTTTACTGCCCGGCGGTGCGGCCGCCCACGGTGCCTGCCGATAGCGCCCGTCTGCGTATCACCCTCAGTGCGGCGCACAGTCATGATGATATCGAGCTTCTGGCTACCACGCTCCGGGAGGTCCTGTGAACTGGGCGCGTCAGGTCAGTGGTCGGGGACGTCCGCTGGTGCTGCTCCATGGCTGGGGAAT
This sequence comes from Pseudomonadota bacterium, assembly GCA_021827445.1. Classification (GTDB taxonomy): domain Bacteria; phylum Pseudomonadota; class Gammaproteobacteria; order Acidithiobacillales; family Acidithiobacillaceae; genus Acidithiobacillus. Next base: position 1,471 of record JAKAVW010000407.1, on the reverse strand, counting down.
GGAAAGCCGGGTCTTCGCTTCCTGGCGGTCCCTTCTGGATACCCATTTCACCTGCATCAGCTACGATCTCCCCGGTCACGGACAGACGCCCTGTGCGCCCTCCGGTCTGGCTTGGTCTGCCAGTCTGGAGAGTCTCCGCCAGATGCTTGCTCAGGAGGCCCCCAAGCCCCTGTTGCTCGGCTGGTCTCTCGGGGGCTTGTTGGCCCTGGGCATCGCCTTGCAGCACCCCGAATTATTGGCGGGACTGGTGCTGGTATCCAGTTCTCCCGCCTTTTGCCAGCGCCCCGACTGGTCTCCGGCCATCCCTGCCGCGACTCTGGAGGATTTCGCGCAACGCCTGCGCGAAGATCCCCAGGGTACCCGGCGGCGCTTCCTCGCCCTGCAAGTGTTGAACGATCCACAAGGACGCCGTGTTCTGGAGGGCCTCAGCACCTCCTGGCCCATGCCGGATCAGGCCTGTCTTGCCGATGGGCTGGGCCTGCTGCGGGAGGTGGATTTGCGCAGCCAACTGAGCAGAGTGCCCATGCCGGTGCATATCGTGCATGGGCGACAGGATCGGATCGTACCCGTCGGCGCCGGTGAGTATCTCCACCAGCATCTGACCGGCAGCCGGTTTACTCTCCTGGAACAGGCTGGTCACGCCCCTTTTCTGTCTCACCCCGAAGCCTGCGCCAATGCGCTGCTGGAGACCTGGGGATGAGTTCCGGCAACCCGTCCTTTTTCATGGAAAAACGCGCCGTGCGGCGGGCTTTCGAGCAGGCAGCGGCCGGGTATGAAACCAGTGCCGTCTTGCAGGATCAGGTCGGCGCGCAGCTCATTGAGCGACTGGACCTCGTCAAGCTGGAACCCCAATGGATACTCGATATGGGCAGTGGTACCGGCTTGCAAAGCCGCCGTCTCAATCGCCGTTATCCGCGTGCGCGGCTGCTTGCCCTGGATCTGGCGTCGAACATGTTACAGCAGGCCCGGCGTCGTAAAGGCTGGCGTCAACGTCAGTATTTCTGCCAGGGCGACGCGGAAAATTTACCGCTGGCGACGGCCAGCATCGACCTGCTCTACGCCAACATGTCCATTCAGTGGTGCAATGATCTGGATCAGGTATTACGCGAGTTTGCACGGGTGCTGCGTCCCGGCGGCCTGCTCATGTTCAGCACCCTCGGTCCGGACACCCTCAAAGAACTGCGTCAGGCCTTTGCGGCAGTAGACGACCAGTCCCATGTCAGTCACTTCATCGACATGCATGATATTGGCGATGCCTTGGTGCGTCAGGGCTACGAAATGCCGGTCCTGGATGTGGAACATTATCAGCTCACCTATGCGGCGGTAGACGATCTCCTGCGGGATCTGCGGAATATCGGTGCCACCAATGCCGCCGCAGGTCGCGCCCGCGGTTTGCTCACCCCCCGTCGCCTGCAGGCACTGCGGCAGGCCTACGAGGGTTTTCGCGCCGACGGCCGCCTGCCTGCCACCT
>JAKAVW010000406.1 GCA_021827445.1 Pseudomonadota bacterium | reverse complement strand
AATGGCCTGACCCTCCCTGACCATGTAGATACCATTGCCGGATTTAATGTGGATCACGTCACCATCACCATCAATATGGTGGATGCGGATGTGGGCGCGCTGATCTATCCCTGGATTTATTACAAGAACAAGCGGTACAAGGGGCGTGAAGCGGCGCAGATACTTACCGACCGGCAAATGCAGGGACTGGAAATGCTGACCGAGCGCGGCATTCTCTGTAAGGTGAATTCGGTCATGATCCCTGGCATCAATGATCACCATCTGGTGGAAGTCAACCGGGCAGTCAAGAGCCGCGGAGCCTTCCTTCACAACATCATGCCCCTGATTTCTGCGCCTGAACATGGCACGGTTTTCGGTTTGAACGGCCAGCGTGGCCCGACGGCGCAGGAACTCAAAGCCCTGCAGGACAGTTGCGAAGGCGAAATGAACATGATGCGCCACTGTCGGCAATGCCGGGCGGACGCGGTGGGTCTGCTGGGCGAAGATCGTTCAGCAGAATTCACGACCGAAGCCGTCATGGCGATGGATGTGGAATATGACCTGGAATCGCGTAAGGCCTATCAGTCGCTGGTGGAGCAGGAACGTCAGGCGACGGCGGACGCCAAGCGGGCGGAACTGGAAACCCTGGCCGGCGAGCAATCCGATGTCAAAATTCTCATCGCGGTGGCGACCAAAGGCAGCGGGCGGGTCAATGAGCACTTCGGTCATGCCACCGAGTTTCAGATTTATGAGGCGAGTGCGTCCGGGGCGAAGTTTGTCGGCCACCGTCGCGTGGACCTCTATTGCCAGGGCGGTTATGGCGAAGAGGAAGCCCTGGAAACCACCATCATTCGCGCGATCAACGATTGTACGGCGGTTTTTGTGGCCAAGATCGGTGGCTGTCCGAAGGCCTCGCTGGAGGCGGCCGGAATCGACGCGGTGGATCGTTACGCTTTTGAATATATCGAGCAGTCAGTCATTGCCTACTATCGGGATTATCTCGATAACATCCGTAGCGGGGCCATCGTCCATGGCCAGCGCGGAGATGCGGAGATTCGGCAGGGGGCGTATGTAGCTGCGTAAGGTTATTATTGGGGGAGATCTCCTCCCCCATTTTTGTGAAAAGGAGAAACATCATGGCTTTTAAAATCGTCAGTTCCCAATGCACCAGTTGTTCGGCCTGTGAACCGGAATGTCCGAATATGGCCATTTCCGAAAAGAATGGCACCTTCGTGATCGATCCGGCCAAGTGTACGGAATGCATAAATTATTTCGATGAACCCCAGTGTGTGGCGGTCTGTCCGGTGGATGACACCTGCATCGTTGATAACAACTATCCCCGTTACGTCGCTTAGGAGTCTGTCATGGAACTCACCTTTACGCCTAAAGCGGAACGCTTTATCCAGCGGATGATCACCTTTGGCGGTGGCAATGCTGGCAGTGCCTTCCGCCTTGCGGTAAAGCCAGGCGGGTGCTCCGGCCTGTCTTACGATTTTCGCATTGTCGACGCGGCTGAGCCCGGCGATGTGGCCATCACCAGTAATGGCATTCCGGTGCTGCTGGAACAGAAAAGTGTCCCTTTTCTCAATGGAGTCGTCGTCGATTGCGAGGATAGCCTGATGAATACCGGGCTGGTCTTTACCAATCCCAATGCGGCGGCCAGTTGCGGTTGCGGAACTTCATTTACGCCCAAGGAATAATGCCCCGTACGGATATGGCAGAGATTGGAGGGAGGAAAACATGGAAACCTGGATCGTTCATCATACGAATACGACTATCCATCGTTGCGCAGCGAATACGGCAGCACTCCCCCCGCATCTCGACGCTATCGATTTCCGCGGTGCGGAGATATTTACCCGCATACCAGCCAGGGAGCAGCGTCATCTCGCACATGCTTACAGCAGTTATGTCTGCTGTGAGGAGTGCGAAGCGGCTCTGCTCAACCCCGTGAAGCATAGGGGTGCGGCATGAGCAATATCTGGGACGATGAATGGTTGAACCGCCGTTACTATGAAGGCCTCCTACCGGAGGCGGCAGAACGCCATCTGCATCTCGCGGCGCGCTCTTATGCGGACGATGTGCGCGCCGAGGATCATCTGATGGATGCCATCGCCATCGCGCCCGAACACATGGTCGTTTACCTGGGTTTGTACAAATTTTATTTCTATAAGGGCCGGCTGAATGAGGCGCTGGCTACGGCCCGCATCTGTCTGCAGCGCAGCGCCGCAGAATTGGATATTGATTCGGACTGGCGCAAGGTAAGGGAACGGCAGGCGGACTTTGGCAGTTTTGATGCTCCGCGGGCACGCTTTTATATGTTCGTGCTGAAAGCCTATGGTTACCTGCATTTGCGTCTGGGTCATCTAGCTACTGGCAGCAAAATCATGGATAAACTCATCGAACTGGACCCGACGGATAAAATACAGGCCCGGGTGCTGCTGGAAGTCCTGCAAAAAAAAGAGGAAGACGACGATGAGTGATCCGGACGAGGCCATTGACTGGCAGGGCGGTGCCGTCTCCTGTGAGGCTTGTCCTGAGCGCGGGATCCCGGGGCTGCAGTGTGAGCCGTTGCATGCCTGTATGCATGATCGTTACGCCAAAAGGGTGGATCGCTTTTTTCGCTGGAATCCGCAGATCGCCAAGGATTATCTGCAACACGGCTACTTTGAAGTGCGGGCTTGCGCCGCGCGTTATGCGGATATTTTTCATCTGCCGGCACTCATGAACGATCCGGATGAAACCGTGCGCTGGGCAGTAGCGCAGCGGCTTCCGCAACGCTATCTGCTGCGGATG
>JAKAVW010000033.1 GCA_021827445.1 Pseudomonadota bacterium | reverse complement strand
ATAAACCCCTGCGCGGTGTCTGTGTTAGTTTGGCCCGATGTTTTACGTTTTTGGAGCCGGATATCTCCAACCAACTAGTGCAGGTCAGCCATTATCTATTTGCTTTAAGGGAACATCTTGTCGACTTGCTGGTCCTCTGCACCTGCCAGCAACTCTTTGGCGCGAACCAGAAACTCGGCAGCGCGGCCACGGTCGCTGTTGTCGGTAGTTTGCCAAATGGGGAAGAGGGTGGTCTCTTCGCGGTTTTCGTGCTTGGCGAGTGAGCCGGAAAGTACCGCGCAGATGGCGGGCAACATGCCGTAGTCTTTCTCCAGCAGCGTTTCTGCCACCAAGCGAGATTGAGTGATGATGCTATCATGCTCAAAGAGCATATCAGCAAGAGGACCTTTTTCCTCGCCACCACCCAAGGTCTGGCCAAGGACATTGTTCTCCAAGTGGACATGGCGGCGGAGACCAATCCAGTAGTCGTTGAAGATGGTTTCGGCATCCACGATTCGATTTTCGTTGGCAGCGGCTAACACGTCCGCAAACTGGCGATCCAGACGGTAGTGGTCCCAGGTCAGCAGATCCACCACGTCCTTGGCTTCTGCTTCGGCACGAGGCAGCACATCTATCTGCCAGAGTTTGCCATCGGTCTCAAAGCGCCAGGAGATGGCATTGCGCAACTGAAAGGCCACCGCCCGCATCATGGCACCGGGGTCGGTGTCCGCTAATACCTGCACATGCTGACCGATCGCCAGCCGGGTCATGGCGGCGTAGACCAGAGGTTGGGCTGCTGTATAGGACATGCCACGCACGTCGATGACGTTCTGGGCAGGGCTTGTACATGCGGGAGGTATAACTTGTTGAGTTGACATGATATAGAGTCCTTGAATGAAATCTGTCTCCGGAACAGAGAGCCAAAGGATCAAATATGAATGTGCTTAAGTGGTTGTATTGGTGCCCAGGGCCGTATTCGAAGCGGCTCGGCATGCACCGAGGGATTTTAAGTCCATTTGTTAGCCTTTTCGTATTAACGCCATGCGATGCAATTCTCGTTCATGCTGCATCATTACTACATCACGCTGCGATGCACGATCTGACAGAGGGTCGCGACGCAATACCGAGGCTGGATTATAACAAAACTCCGCAGTATTAGCTTGGAAATCGTTCTACTTGCAACGCGTTGATTTGACGCACACTTGATACATCGGCCTGGTTTTCCGTCGCAAGTGAGGAGGTTCTCCTCTGCAAATCCCTACGCCCCCGCAAGCCGGCGCACGGTAACCACCACGCGCTTAGCCATCTGCGCGCCGGGCAACCCGAAGGCTTCACGCACAAAACACCAGCCGTACAGTCCCACCAGCAAGAGCAGGGCGACACTCAGAATAGACACCAGCAAGGCGGCCCCAAAAGTGTGTAAACGCGCTGACAAAAAAGTGATGCCGCCCTGTAATAACAGACTGGCCAGCAAAAAACCCAGCCAGACCCGCACGTTCACCAGCACCGCCTGAAAACCGGCGAGCAGGGCCAGATAACCTCGGGTGGTGATCCCGGCCACGATGACTCCCACGGAAAGCAGCAGAAAGGTATTACCCAACATCGTTTGTGCCGTACCCAGCCCGTTTGTGATCAGGGACCGCAGCCATTCGGGAAGGTTTTGCCACCCCGGCGAGCGCAAATTATGCAGGGTGGCGGCAGAGGAAATATGATCGTGGCTCAGAATACCCGCCAGATAATGACGAACGAGCAGCATCAACATCAGCAATGCTGCCACCAGCAAGGCGATTTCCAGGACCAGACGGAACAGGGGCCACCAGGGCACATCGCGGATACTGCGCCCGACATCCATGATCTGCGTGCTGCCCTGGTGTACTGCCATGGCTACCGCAAAAATAATGGCCATAACCCCACAGGCGATGGGGATACTCAAAATCAGCGGTTGCCAGGCTACGTTCAACAGCAGCAACACCAGATATAGCATGGCGAAAGCACCGGGAGCACCACGCAGTAAAAGGAGAGAGTCGCGCCACCAGCGGGCAATCCACCCCGCTTCAACGGGCTGCGGTTTCAGAGACGTAGCCATACCGGAACTAATCAATCCGTGCGGCAGCGAAAACCCCCATGCCCTGATGACGAGTTAACATTGTCACGGCATGGGAATCTCCCTCCTGACCAGCGTGGCCACGATGCTTGGTCTTGCGGCTGTATAGGGTGCGGTTTCTTTCTACTCGCGTCGGTTGCACGCCCATACGCGGTTTGAAGCGCTTGGGGACAATGCGAATGGTCTCCTTTTTCATTTCCAGAACTCCTTCATAGGTGATGATTACAACGGACTATTCTAGCATGAACACGGCGTAGTGATGCGTTTCAGACTATCTGCGGAGCCCTAGCAACCCGCCGATCAGCCATGCCAACACCGCGCAGAAGGCTACGATCCCCAAGTCTGCGCCACTCATAGCTGCCGTCGCAAAGACCTGCTGAAAAAAGGGTAGCCAGGCGAAAAGCCCCTGCGCAATCAGCGCGGCCAATATCGCTACAGTCAAGGCGATATCGCCGCGATCACCACGCCAGCGCCCGTACATGGCCAGCAGAATCCCAGCCTCCATGGCCATCAGGGTGTTCACCGCCAGAGTATGCGCATGGGCGTCGCTGTGCAGGGTCGCGTCGCCAAAAAAAACCACAAAGACGGTTACCACCAGAAAGGTACTCAACCCGGCAATACGCCACCACAGCGGTCCCGGTATGAGCGCCTCCCGGGTTGGACGCGGTGTGCGCCTCATCACGTCTTTATCCGCCCCCATGAATGCAAAAACCAATGCCAGGGTACTGGCGGTAATGGTGTTTACCCACAGAATTTGCAACGGGGTAATGGGCAGGACCATGCCCGATAGCACCGCGAAAAAAATGACCAACCCCTGCGCAAAGTTGGTGGGCAGCATATACAGCACCGTGCGCCGGATATTGTCATAGATGTGGCGTCCCTCTGCCACGGCGGTGGCGATATGCGCAAAGTCGTCATCACTCAGCACCATGGCCGCGGCCTCGCGGGCCACGTCGCTCCCCGATTGTCCCATGGCAACACCGATCTGCGCCCGGCGCAGGGCAGGTGCATCGTTGACGCCATCACCGGTCATGGCGACCACCTCGCCGCTGGCCTGCAGGGTCTGCACCAGTTCCAGCTTATCGGCGGGCTGCACCCTGGCGAAGACCACCGCGTCGCGGGCCAGAGCTTGCCGTTCCTGGGCATCCGCGCTGGCCCACTGGGCATGATCGACCACCACCGCCGGACCATCCTCCAGAATGCCGACCTGCCGGGCGACGGTGGCCGCCGTCTGCGGATGATCGCCGGTAACCATAATCACCCGGATACCCGCGTTCCGGCAGGCGGCAATGGCGGCAGGTGCGGCGGCACGCGGCGGATCCAGCAGCGCGACAATGCCCAACCAGGTCCAGCCACCATCGTCCAAAGCCTCCCACTGCCCATCCACCGCGCTGGCCAGGGCAATGGTACGCATGCCGGCAGTCGCCATGTCCGCAATGACTTTGTGCCAATAGGCCGGATCGACTTCCGCCACCCCGCTTCCGGTCGCCATCCGCTGACAGCGCTGCAGTACCCATTCCGGGGCACCTTTAATGGCGATGCCGTCGGCGTGGCGCGTCGCCATGAAAGGCTGCTCGTGGCTGAAAGGCCGGGTATCCACCCGCGGAGATCCCATCCGCAAAGTATCGACGTCCGCATCATGCGTGCCCGCATAGCGGAGCAGAGCCTGTTCCAGAGGGTCACCAATACCGCCCTTATCGTTGTGCAGTTGGGCGTCATTACATAAAATCATAACTTGCAGGGCACGTTGCAGCAGGTCAGGGGAGTCATCGGCAAGGGTCAGGTCCTGTACGGTCATACGATTTTCCGTCAGGGTGCCGGTTTTGTCGGTGCAAATCACCGTGACGGTGCCCAGGGTTTCTACCGCCGGTAACTGGCGAACAATGGTGCCGCGTTGCGCCATACGCTGCACGCCCAGCGCCAGGGTTACACTGATCACTGCCGGCAAGCCCTCGGGAATAATGGCTACCGCCAGACTGATGGCGGCGAGCAGGGCGAATTCCAGAGTTTCGCCCCGCCACCAGGCAATACCTGCCGCGATAGCCGCCAGCAGAATTACGATGAAGGCAAGGGTCCGTGACAGGCGGCTGATGCGCTCCAGCAGCGGCGAGCGCATGGTCGGGGTATTTCCCATGAGTTGATGGATACGGCCTATTTCGGTGGCGCTGCCGGTGGCGGTCACCTGGCCAACGCCATTTCCTCCAGTCACCAGCGTTCCGGCCCGCAGCAGCCGCTCACCCGTGTCGCCAGAAGTTGTTTTGTCCACTGGGACGGATTCCCCCGTCAGCAGGGATTCGTCCACCCGTAGGGCATGCGCCTCCAGCAACCGCATGTCCGCGCTGATACGCGCACCATTTTCCACCCGCACCCAGTCACCGGGCACCAGCGCTTCAGCGGGCAGATGCTGCCAGGCACCATCACGACAGGCCAAAGCCTGCGGGGCGAGAAAGGATTGCAGTGCCTGCATGGCTTTCTCCGCGCGATTCTCCTGCACAAAACCGAGCATGGTGTTGATCAGAATCACCACGCCGATAACAGTGGCGTCTACCAGATGTCCAAGTATCAGCGATAAGAGTGCGGCGGCCAGAAGAATCGCGATGAGGGTATTATAAAATTGCGCCAGTAGTTGTTGCCACCAGCGCGGCGCATGCGCCGTGGGCAGACGATTGAGCCCGTATTGTTGTTGCAACGCCGAGGCCGCAGCGCTGCTCAGGCCGCAAGACATTGGATCCTGCTCCGTGGCGTCCATGTTACTCCCTCCGGTCGCGCAACAGCAGAAATTACGGTGGACTAAGTAGCTGCAAGGACCATTGGCCGTTCTCCCAGCGCCCGATTTGCGCGCCATCGGCACCCCAGGCACCCAGCACCATGCGCCGTCCCTCCGGATGCTGCTCCCAAACGGGGCGATGGGTATGGCCGTGAATCAAAATGTCATAAGTGGCACCATCCAGCGCGAAAACACCATCCCCGTGGAGGGCGGCGACGATGGTCTGCGGATTGGCATCGGTTATGGCTGGTGCCTTGGCCCGCACTTCCCGGTTACTGCCGCGACGCAATCCGCGGGCGATACGCTGGAGCCAGGCATAAGGCAGGCGTCCCAGCGTCAGGCGGGTCAGCGGATGGCGAATTACCCGGCGAAAGTGCTGATAACGATGATCGTCGCTACACAGCAAGTCACCATGGGTCAGCAGGATACGCCGATTGCCCAGTTGCAGCAGCGCCGGGTCAGGCAGGGCGATAATTCCGAACTGTGCCAGAAAGTCGGCTTCCAGGGCAAAGTCCCGGTTACCGACCATGAGATAAACGGCTGTCCCCTGCTTATGCAGATCATGGAGCAGAACAAGGATTTCTGCATAAGGAGCCGCCACCGCCTGATCTCGATGCACCCAGTAGTCAAACAGATCACCCAGAATAAAAACAGCCCGCGCAGCCCGACCCTCGTGTGCGCAGAAATGGCGGAAGAGGGCGGTCAGCGCGGGTTGTGCGGAGCTCAGATGCAGGTCAGAGATAAACAGCACGGGGCCGTTATCAAAGTCTGCACCGTGCATCGTTATAGACTCAGGTCGCAGGCAGACGCTCGCCCTTGTCGATGGAGATGGTTTCCTTGGGAACGTCCTGGTGCATGCCCTTGTTACCGGTCGGGGTCTTGGCGATGTCGTCTACCACATCCATCCCACTGACGACTTTGCCGAACACGGCATAACCCCAGCCTGAGCCGGAAGCTGCCTTGAAGTTGAGAAAGTCATTGTCCGCCAGATTGATGAAGAACTGTGCGGTGGCTGAATGGGGATCGTTGGTCCGCGCCATGGCCAAGGTGCCCCGCGCATTTTTCAGACCATTCTCCGCCTCATTGGCGATCGGTACGTGGACCGATTTCTGCTGCATATCTGCGGTAAAGCCGCCGCCCTGAACCATGAATCCGGGAATCACACGATGAAAAATGGTGCCGTCAAAGAAACCCTCATCGACATAGTGCAGAAAGTTCTCGACCGTGACAGGCGCTTTGTCGGGGTCCAGATCAATGACGATATCCCCCTTGTTGCTGTGCAGCACTACTTGCGGATTTGCCATGAACACTCCTCAGAATTCAGGGCACCAGCGCCCCGATAGAAAAATTCACCACTCAGGCCAGTGGCAACGAAGGCCAAGAGTAAAGCGATAGAGCGGGCCTTGTCGATACCCGGCTCCCCTGCCCAGTGTTATAACCCAGTCGTTGGGATGTGTTGTGGGAGATGGAGTCAAGCCCGCATCTGCGGCAGCCGCGAAAAATGCCTTGTTCATGGTGCGCTGGAATCCTGCTTTCTGAAATGGTGCATGTAGGCCCTCATGGTGTTATCCGCCACTGCCTGATGAATTGCCACATAAAATATCAGCAGACTCAAAATGGCCACTGCCGCCATGCCGGGGAAAAATCCAAGCACCCCCGTTCCACCCAGAACTGCCGGGCTCAGCCAGCTGATTCCCCACAAACCCAGAAAATAGGGAATAATCCACCACATATACTGCCATCCCATTGCGGACCATCGTCCTGTCCGCCAGATGCCGGTGAGGGCATAAAGGATTAACAGGGCGAACAAAGTGCCGAAAATAAAATTCAGGGTGTTCAGACCCGACCAGAGCACGATCCAGCTTGCCACGACGAAGGTGAGGGGGGCGATAACTGGTGCCGCCCACAAGCGAAAGGGGCGTTCCAGGTCAGGCATTGCCCTGCGCAACTGAATCAGTGCAATGGGTCCGATGACATAGGACAGTACCGTCATAGAAGCGATGTAACCTACCATTTTCTGCCAGGAAGGAAACGGAAAAAAGAACACCGCGCCGACAAAGTACAGCAAAATCAGGCTGGCCCAGGGAACCCCATGCCGATTGATGCGTGCCACCCACTTGGGTGCCGCCCCGGTATCGGCGGTCGCCATGGCAACCCGGGCTGCGGTGGTGGTATAAATCAATGCGGTCCCACCCGGTGACACAAATGCATCGACATACAGAAGCACCGCCAGCCAACCAGCCCCCACCGCAGCGGCAAGGGCGGCAAAGGGGCCGTTGATCCCAGAAAAATGGAGGTGTTGCCAGCCTCCCGCCGCCAAATCGGCAGGATGTATCGCACCGATAAAAGCTACCTGTAAAGCGATATAAATTCCCGATGCAATCAAGACAGATGCGATAACGGCAATGGGTACATCCCGTTTCGGATTTTTACTTTCTCCAGCCAGGTCGATAGCATGACGAAAACCCAGCAGGCTGAAAATCACACCGCCGGTGGCCACGGCAACGAACATCCCGTGAAAATCAGCCGTTGCATTCTGTGCATGCACTACGAAATTACCTGGGTGCCACGATGTGGCGAGCAACACCCCAATCGTCAGCACAGGAATCGAAATTTTCCACCAGGTAGCGCCATTGTTGATTTTCAAAACCCAGCGCACCACCAGAAAATTGATGGCAACAAAGAAGGCGAGTAATCCTAGCGCGACGGCGAAACCTTTGACGCTGAGCAGGTCAGAATGCTGCAGCAGCAATCCCGGTAGGTAATTATTAGCGTAGGTCAGTATAGCCGTAACTTCGATGGGCGCGATGGTGGCGTAAGAGAGAAAGAGAATCCAACTCCACATATGACCAACGATCGGGCCGTTGCCCACATGGGCCAGATGAACCACTGCACCCGCCCGGGGAATCAGCGGACCAAGTTCGGCAAAAACCAGCGCCAGCAAAAGGATGGAGAAGGCGCCGATCATCCATGAACCGACTGCGTAGGGGCCTGCTTGCTGTGCCGTATACAGTGGTCCAAACAGCCACCCGGAACCAATTGAAGCGCCCACGCACGCCAATATCACCCCTTGCAGAGAGCCTTCTCGCCGCAGTTTGCTTTTTGTGGTCGGAGGTTTTATGGGTGCCATTATTTTTCCTGGAATGCAATGCGTATCACAGTGCGAAATAGTCAGAAAGTGCGTGTCATAGAAACACCCAACTGCATGTGCATCACTCAATTGCTGCGCAGTCTCCACCCTATCAGGAGAGTTTTGCTCATGTCAACCAGTTGGTTAATTGCAATGCTTCACTGATAGTGTCGGCTATTATAAGTGTTGCGCGTCCGCCACTCCAGCATGCGAAACAATAAAAATAAACTCATTCAGGCCAGATGTATATTTCTATGATAACTATATGATAAACCAAGACGGGCGTTGGGTTTCTGTATGCTATTAAGCAAGTGTCAAAACAATCAGTAACATTATTAATTTTATAAATTATTAGGTGTGCGTTATGAATTTATGCTGCGGCGTGGAAATAGGGCAACAAAAAATTGTCATAAGTGCAACTATTTATTCAGGTACGCATATGGTTGGCACCACAAAAAAAACATGTTACGGTACGTTTCATGTGAAGGTCGGTGTGATATGTAACCACGTCGTTATCTTTGCTCCTGTTAGCGGAATTCTGTTAATAGTTATTCACAAGCCTAAGATTAGGAGAAACAAGTTTATGAGAAAGCAAAAGCATTTGACACTTCGCATTTTGTTGGCGGTAGGCGTTTTTGGTTGTGGTAGTACCTTGGCTCTCGCAAGTATGGGTAGTCCTATGGCCACACAGCAACAACCTTCGAGTCCGGCTATGCAGTCGGGTCAGGGCACCCTTGCGCCCAAGATGTCGGTGCAGCCTCCAGGACCCAAGGTGGGACACGCCGAGTTACATCATTTTGCGGCGGCGATCATATCAGTCCAACCGATTAACCGAGAGGTCCACCGTGACCTCGCTACGCAAAAAATGACGCAGACCCAGCATCAGCAATTGATTAAGACATACACCCAGAAGGTTAAAACAGTCTTGGCGAAGAATCATCTTTCACCAGTTGCTTACGAGACGTTGATAAAAAAGGCGCAAACGGATCCAGCATTTGCACAGCGTGTCGAAACCGCAATAAAGGCGCATGGCGGTTAGAGTTTTCCCTTGCCGTCGAAAAGCGTCGTCAGCAGCAATAGCCTCTCGGGTATTATCCGTGCGGGTGTGCAATTTGAACACCCTACGCGCCGTCTTATGCCAAGAATGAATGCTGGTGGCTTTTTGGCAGGAATAGAGTCAATGCCAATTGGTACCAAGATGCTACTGGTTCTGCTTCTTCCGGCTCGTCTTTCGCGCGTCACTGTCAGGTGGCGCGTTGTCTGGCAGCACATGGTATCGCGCTAATCACTTGTTTTGACGACCTCGCAGACTAGAGTGCCCCGCGCCAGGGTTGCGCTGATTTGCGCATGCACCGCGACGGACTTGCTGCTAAAAATAACCTTGCCGGATTCGTCGCGAAGGACAGCAAAACCACGTTGTAGAACAGCCAAGGGATCCAGTAGGCGTAAGGCCGTTACCTGCTGCTGTTGTTGCGCCTCGGCGCTGACCAGCAGCTTATCTATCGCCAGAATCAGCGTGGCACGCCGGGTTCCCAACATCTCATTCAGGCTTTGCAAGCGCTGGCGCGGGTCTTGCCGCAAACGCCGCGCCTGGAGAACCAGCAGTCGTTCGCTCCATTCGTCCTGCCGCCGCCGCATGGACTGCCGCAAGGCTTCACATGCCATACGCAAACGACGCTCAGCATCCTGCAGCCGTTCGCCGGGATGACGAAGGCGCAGTCGCAAATAGTCGAGACGCTGGGTCGTGTCCCGCAGCGTGCGCTGCATGGATTGCTCCAGTTGTCGGCGTTGTGCCTGCACCTGCGGCAACCACTCAGCGCGGTCGGGGCTAACCGCTTCCGCCGCCGCGGTGGGGGTTGCCGCCCGCAGATCGCCGGCGAAATCGGCAATGGTGAAATCAATTTCATGACCAATGCCTGTCACCACCGGCACCGGGCAGGCACGGATCGCACGCGCCACGCTTTCTTCATTAAAGCACCACAGGTCCTCCGCGCTGCCGCCGCCACGCGCCAGGATCGCCACGTCTTCCTGCTGTCGGCTGGCGATGCGGCCTAGCGCCGTGCAAATCTGTGCTGCTGCCTGATCGCCCTGCACCAGCACCGGATAAACCATTACCGCGAGCATCGGCCAGCGCCGCGCCAGCGTCACCCGGATGTCATGCAGCGCCGCTCCGCTTGCTGAGGTCACCACTGCGACACGTAGCGGCCAGCGGGGGAGAGGCCGCTTCAGCTCCGGCGCAAAAAGCCCTTCAGTCGCCAGCTTCTCCCTGAGCGCTGCAAAACGCGCCTGTAACTCGCCCTCACCAGCATCCAGTAATTGCTCAACAATCAGCTGAAAATCACCCCGTCCTTCATACAGGGTTGGCTGAGCCAGCACCTGCACCTGCATGCCATTGCGCGGCTGTATCCGGGTATAGGTATTACGCTGGCGGAACATGGCGCAACGCACCTGCGCCCGCGCGTCCTTCAGTGAAAAGTACCAGTGTCCCGATCCGGGGCTGCTGAAGTTGGAGAGTTCACCCTCTACCCTTAACAGCGGGAAATTCCCTTCGATAATTTCGCGAACAGCACCGTTCAGGGCGCTGACGGTAAGTATCGGGATCTGCGAATTACCAATGGTCATAGCATACTCTTATCATGGATGATGGGAGGAAGATCAGGAACTCTTGACCCTGTTACCCTCCGCGTTTTAAGGTCAGCATAATACATTTTTCTAGCATTCGGGATGGTCCCGCATGCTTAGCGCATTTCTGCGCGAACGCCTACCTTAATAAGGAGTCATTATGGCCGTAATAGAGCTCACGCAAGACAATTTTGAAGCCGTTGTCAGCGGTAACGATATGGTAATCATCGATTTTTGGGCCTCCTGGTGCGCGCCCTGCAAGGCTTTTGCCCCCACCTTTGAGGCGGCTGCGGAAAGACATCCGGATATCGTCTTTGGCAAGGTCGATACTGATACGGAGCAGGAACTGGCTGGCTCTTTCCAAATTCGCTCCATTCCTACGCTGACCGTTTTCCGTCAGCAGATCGGGATTTTTTCGCAGGCAGGTTCACTGCCTGCCAGGGCGCTGGAGGACGTCATTCAGCAGGCGCTGGCGCTGGATATGGACAAGGTCCGCGAAGAAATTGCCGATCAGCCGGACGTGACGACGCACTGAGCATCCCTCTTGCACTGATCCAGAGGCCTGCAAATCCGAGCAGGGAGCAGGCCGGGCAAAGCGATTACGCTGATCACCGGTGAGTTTAACGCCCGGCCGACACATGCCGCACCCCCAGAAAATGCATGTTCAGCGGAATTTCTATTTTACGGGTTTGCTCCGCGAGTTGCTTTGAGAATGGCATATATGGGAAGGAGAGCCGAATAATCCGTTCCGCTGCCGCATCCAGGGCTTTATTCCCCGACGACTGCTCCATAATGACACGTTCAAGACCTCCTTGCGGATTCAGTACTACTTTGACCTTGAGTTGCCCGACCATCTCTCCCGGGTAATTGAGATCGCCGATCCGCTCCAGTTTCTGTATCCATCCGGCGATATAAAAATCTGCCACTGGTCCCTTCGGATTCTCAAACTTCGGTAATGGCGGGCTGGCCGTTGCGGCACGGGCCACCTGATCCATCTGTTGTTCCAGCCTGCCGATGCTGAGATGCGGCAAGGGTTGCGGTTGCGCACTGGGAGATACCGGTGTCATCTCTGGTGACACCGGCTGCGGCAGCGGATGTGCCCGCGCCGGGACACGGCGGGGTTGTGGCACCGGTCGCGAGATGGGCTGCGGACGTACGGTCGGTGCAACCCGATGTGGCACTACTACCGGCCTGCTGGGGGGCACGACCCGTGGCGTGGTTGGACTGGGCGCCTGGGGCCGAATGGGTTTCGGCATGATGTGGAAGGTCTTGTGGACCGTTGTTTGATTCGGTAACGACTGCATTTTCGGCTTCTGAATATGGACAAAGAAAAAAATACCCGCTGCCATAAGCAGGGCAGAGAGCAGCAGCCAGGGCAGCAAGCCCTCGCTCCAGTGGGGTTTTTCTTCGGGAACCAGAAAATAAAACTTGTGTTCAGCGATGGCCAATCGTCCTAACCTCGCGGCAACGCCGCCCCACGCAATTCAAATCACCCACGCTCCGCGGGTACTGGGCCATAAGCTTGAATCATCGATCGCCCTGAGTAAAGGCGGTGCGCCGTAATCAGGCCGCCTGCTTCTGCACACTGGGGATATGGGGTAGAAATGCGGCCAGCACACCGAGCAAGGGCAGAAAAGCGCATATCTGATACACCACCTGAATACTCCAGACGTCCGCCAGTTCCCCCAGCAATGCGGCACCCACGCCGCCCAACCCAAAAGCCAGCCCGAAAAACAGGCCGGAAATGGTCCCGACCTTGCCGGGCACCAATTCTTGCGCGTACACCACAATGGCTGGAAAGGCCGAAGCCAGCAAAAAACCGATAATCACCGTTAAAATAGCGCTCAGCGTCAGGTCCACATAAGGGAGCGTGAGAGTGAAGGGCGAGATCCCCAGCAAAGAGACCCAAATTACCTTCTTGCGGCCAATCCGGTCACCAATCGGCCCACCCATCAATGTTCCCGCTGCCACCGCCGCGAGGAAAATGAAAAGGTGCATCTGCGCTTCCTGCGTCACGATATGAAAGCGCTGCATCAGGTAGAAAATCAGGTAGCTGCTGATGCTGGTCAGATACAGAAACTTGGAGAACATCAGCGCGACCAGAATGATCATGCTGCGCCGCACCAGTTTGGGAGGCAGCAAGGGTACCACGATCGTTGCCGCTGGCCTTTTGGGCTGACGGTGCTGATGCTGATACCAGCGCCCCACGAAAGAAAGAATCACGATGGCCAGTAACGCCGCCAGTGAAAACCACGACAGGCTGTGCTGACCGTTGGGCATGATGATAAACGCGGCCAGCAATGGACCCACCGCCGAGCCCACATTACCACCCACCTGAAAGATGGACTGCGCCAGCCCGTGGCGCCCGCCAGAGGCCATCCTCGCCACCCGCGAGGACTCCGGATGGAATACCGATGAACCCAGGCCCACCAACGCTGCCGCCAATAAGAGCACCTCATAATTCGGAGCCACGGATAGCAACAGTAGCCCACCAAAGGTAAACAGCATGCCGAAGGGCAATGAATAGGGCATGGGGTGGCGATCGGTAAAACGCCCGACCAACGGTTGAATGATGGATGCGGTCAACTGATAGGCCAGGGTAATCAACCCGATCTGCGCAAAACTCAAGTCAAAATTACTTTTGAACAGCGGATACACCGCCAGCATCAGCGACTGAATGCTGTCATTGAGAAAATGTGACACGCTGATGGCGCCGAGCACCTCGAAGCGGGTGACATCGCCGGCTGCGCTCGGAGCACTCCCTACCTTTTGCAGAAACATGGCTGAAGCCTTTAAGATATGGACGGCACGGATTTTAGGGTCTGACGAACGTACCGTCCAGTCTGAATCTTCGTTATCCCTTGCCCCGAGGACTGGGCCTAGTGTTTAATTGGCGAACATGGAAAAGCACATGAACGATGAATCGTCCCCCGTGGAAGCCCCCACAGACTTCGCAAGCACCTTGGATGCCTTGGAAGAGACCGTTCGCCGCCTGGAAGGGGGGCAGTTGGGTCTGGAAGACTCTGTCGCCCTTTTCCAGCGCGGCATGGAACTATCCAAGCGCGCCGAGGCGCAGTTACAAAATGCCCGGCAGACCGTGGAAATATTACTCGGAGAGGATGCGGTTCCCACTCCGCTTACTCAGGAAGAAGACGTATGACCTTGGATGCCGCTGTGAACAATGAAACTTTTGCACAGTTTCGGATGCGCTCGGTGCAGCGCACCGAAAGCGTTCTGGGGACACTGCTGCCTGCGGCGCACATACTGCCCGCGCGTCTGCATGACGCCATGCGTTACAGTACGCTGGGTGGTGGTAAGCGCATCCGTCCCTTGCTGGTGTATGCGACGGGTGCCTGCCTGGGGGTGCCACTGGAGCATCTGGACCGTCCCGCGGCGGCACTGGAAATGATTCACGCCTATTCGCTCGTGCATGACGATCTTCCGGCCATGGATAATGATGATCTGCGCCGTGGTCAGCCTACCTGTCATCGCGCTTATGACGAGGCCACCGCTATTCTCGTGGGCGATGCTTTGCAGGCACAGGCCTTTCAGGTGCTGGCTGAGCCGGGTTGGGGAGTGACTGCCGAATGGCAGGTGCAGATGCTGGTAACGCTCGCGCAAGCCTCTGGCTCGCGAGGTATGGTAGGCGGGCAGGCCATTGACTTGGCCGCAGTGGGGCATGAATTGGCCTTACCCGCATTGGAGCAGATGCACCTGCACAAGACGGGCATGCTCATTCGCTGCGCCGTACAGTTGGCGCTCTGCGCCGCGGGCATTGGTGAGAAAGAATCCAAAGGCGCAGCGCTGCTGCGTTATGCCGACCGCGTCGGGCTCGCCTTTCAGGTACAGGACGACATTCTCGACGAGATTGGCGATTTGCAACAAACCGGAAAAGCGCGGCAAGGCGCGGATCGCAGCCGTCACAAGCCCAGTTTTGTTACCTTGCTTGGCCTCGCCGAGGCGCAAAGTTATGCCCGACGCCTGCTCGACGAGGCTTTGGAGGCTTTGCAGTCCTGGCAGGCAGAAGCCGATCACCTTCGCGCTCTGGCGCGCCTCATTGTAGAGCGGAATAAATGAGCGATTTGTTGAGGGACATTCCCACGCCCGCCGCGTTGCGGCAGATGTCGCGCAGCGAGCAAAAAGGTGTCGCCAAAGCGGTGCGCCAGTTTCTCCTGGAAACGGTCAGCCAGACGGGTGGGCATCTCTCCTCCTGTCTGGGGGCGGTGGAATTGACTGTGGCGTTGCACGCGGTATTCAATACACCAGAGGATCGCCTGGTCTGGGACGTCGGCCATCAGGCTTATCCCCACAAAATCCTGACCGGGCGCGGCCCGCTTTTTCCCAAGCTGCGCATCAGGGACGGTCTCTCCGGCTTCCTCAAACGGGACGAAAGCCCCTATGACAGCTTTGGCGCCGGTCACTCCAGCACTTCTATCAGTGCCGGTTTGGGGATGGCCGTGGCTGCCAAGCTGGGGCATAAATCACGGGAAGTGGTGGCGATCATTGGCGATGGTGCCATGACAGCGGGCCTCGCCTATGAGGCTTTGAATAACGGTGGCGTCCTGGATGCCAACTTGCTGGTCATCCTCAATGATAATGAGATGTCTATCTCACCCAATGTGGGGGCGGTATCCCAATATCTGACGCGTATCCTCTCAGGGCGTTTCTATAACACGGTGCGTGAGGGTGCGGGGCAGGCTCTGAGTTTTGTACCGCCCTTGCGTGAACTGGCGAAAAAGGCGGAAGAAGGTGTTAAGGGACTGGTGACGCCGGGGACCCTGTTTGAGGAAATGGGATTTCATTATTTCGGTCCCATGGATGGCCACGATCTGGATGCGTTGATCCCAACTCTTGAAAACCTAAAAAAAATCAGAGGGCCACGCTTGCTCCATGTCATCACCAAAAAAGGAAAGGGCTACGGTCCCGCCGAGCAGGATCCCTGCGGTTATCACGGAGTGACCCCGTTTAATCGGACGGATGGCAAAATGGCCAAGAAATCCGCCTGCGCGGCCAGTTACACGCAGGTTTTCGGCGATTGGCTCTGTGATAAGGGCGCGGCAGAAAAGCATCTGGTCGCTATCACGCCGGCCATGCGCGAGTGTTCCGGGCTGGTGCGTTTTGAGCAGTTGTTTCCCGATCGCTATTTTGATGTGGGTATTGCCGAGCAGCATGCGGTGACTTTTGCAGCGGGCTTGGCCTGTGACGGCATTCATCCGGTGGTCGCCATCTACTCCACCTTCCTGCAGCGGGCCTATGATCAGCTCCTGCATGATGTGGCGATCCAGAA
>JAKAVW010000032.1:9705-15914 GCA_021827445.1 Pseudomonadota bacterium | reverse complement strand
AATGGGTGCAGTTGATGAAGGGGTAGCGGTAACGGCGGTCGGCGGGATCGAAGAGTTCTTCCAGACAGGCATCGCAGACCGCCGCATCCGGTGAGACGCCGGTGCGGACCGTGCCCGTGCGGCTTTTTTCAATCAGGAAGTTGGGACAGGCGGGGCGAAGCGCGATCTCCCGCACCTCGATCCCCTCCACCCGGGCGAGTGGCGGGGCCTTCAGCCGCAGGTCCAGGATGAGGCGTTCCAGGTCCGGGACCGAACCCTGCACCTCCATGTCCACCCCCCGCCCATCATTGCGCACCCATCCACCGAGCCCCAACTCCGTCGCCAGACGGTAGGCGAAGGGCCGAAAGCCCACCCCCTGCACCTGCCCCAACACCCGCAGGCGATAGCGGACAACCCTTGCCACGGAAGGGCTGCCGACGGGCAACATCAGTGGGCCTCTCCCAGACGCGATTGCAGGGCGGCCAACTCTTGTTCCAGGGCCGTCTTTCGCTCCCGCAGCGCCCCTTCGCGCGCGCTGCGGGCCTGCTCGGCACCATCCTCGATCCACTCCAGCCACGCGGCCATGCCGTCGCCGCGAGTGGCTGAGACCTGCAGGACCGCGAGTTTCGGATTGATCCGCCGGGCATAGTCGATGCAGGCGTCCACATCGAATTCCAGATAGGGGAGCAGGTCGACCTTGTTGAGGAGCATGAGGTCGGCGGCATGGAACATGTCCGGATATTTGAGGGGCTTGTCCTCCCCTTCGGTCACCGACAGCACCACCACCTTGTGGGCCTCTCCCAGATCAAATGCGGCCGGGCAGACCAGGTTCCCGACGTTTTCGATGAAGAGCACCCCGCCGGCGACAGGCTGCAACTGCTCCAGTGCATGCCCCACCATATGGGCGTCCAGATGGCAGCCCTTGCCGGTGTTGATCTGCAGCGCGGCCACCCCGGTGGCGCGAATGCGCTCGGCATCCCGGCCCGTCTGCTGATCTCCTTCGATCACCGCCACCGGCAGCCGATGTTGCAGGGCCTCGACGGTGCGCACCAGCAGCGTGGTCTTGCCCGAGCCAGGGCTGGAGACCAGATTCAGGGCAAAGATACCCCGCGCGGCCAGATACCGGCGATTGGCGTCGGCGTGGCGCTGATTCTTGGCCAGAATGTCCTGCTCGATCCGCACCATGCGCCGCCCGTCCATGCCCGGTGCATGGACGTGGGCCGGCTGGGGCTCGTCGCCGTGATGATGGTGCCCGTTATCCTCGTGATGATCGTCATGGTGATCATGCCCCTCGATCTTTACCTCACCACCACCGCAACCACATGTGGTACACATCATTCCACCTCCAATTGCTGGATACGCAATTCCTCGCCCTCGATGACCTGAAGCTGATGACTGCCGCATTGAGGACAGGCATCGAAATATTGCCGGATGGATACCTTGCCGCCGCAGGGAAGACACCACGCCTGTGCCGGCACCGTCACGATTTCGAGACGGGATCCCTCGGCCAGGGTGCCCTGCGTGACCACATCGAAATTGAAGCGCAACGCCTCCGGTTCCACGCTGGCCAGGGCGCCGATCTCCAACCATACCGCATGCACACGGGCGAAGTGCTGGGTCTTGGCCTGCTCCTCCAGCGCCTGCAGCACGCCTTCGCACAATGCCATCTCATGCATGGTCAAGTCACCTGTACGGTGAACGCCACGCAGGGATCCAGGGCAACGACCAGAAAACCCACCTGTCGCTGCAGAATATCCGCATTGCCAGCGGGCTTCCCTACCAATCCCCGCCATAGCGGCCCGCGCGGATGGAAATTCCATTCCGTCGGCGCCAGGATCTGGTAACGACTCACCCGGTCACCCTCCACTTTCACCCGGTGCGCCAACCGCCCACGCGCCGCCTCCACCTGTCCCAGGCCCACCCTGTTTCCCCCAATCCCCAGCGAAGCGCTATTACTGGACAAGCCATTCAGTAACTGCCCCAGACGGTCTGACAGGCCTACCAGCTCCACGAGCCGCGCAACAAGCCGCGTCAGCAATCCGTTGCCATACCGCTGCCACAGTTCCGCCACCAACGAGTGGCCGGACATCCGCACCAAGGGGCCGGTCTCGCAGGCCTCGCCTTCCCATTCCGGACGGCTCACGAAGCGATTGTCCACATCCGCTGCCAGTGCGCCATCGAGGTCCCAAGCCATCATATCCGGCACGGGCCGCAACGAGCAGCGGCCGAATTCGGCCAAATCTTCATCCCAGACCTTTCGCAAAAAACGGGCCGCCGGACAAGTGCCAAGCATAGCCCAAGAGTGCAACGCCCCAGGCCCTTCCCATGTCCTCCCCCCTAAAACGAGCGCTCGGTCAATAGTCTGCGCCAGCACCCGCAGTTTCTCTTCTTCCAACCGCTTGTCCGGCCAGTCCGCCAACCCCTCGCCAATAGCCTGCAGCGCACTGCGAATGCGGGCGAAGGCTCCAACGTCAGGGGCCATGCCCAGATGTCTAGGCCACTCTACGCAGGCTGCCCAAGCATGCTCTCTGAAGGTTTCCAGGATAACGCGGGCCTGCCGGCGGGTCTGCTCTCCGGGTGCTGGCGGCAGACCAGAAATTTGCTCACAGGCCGTGCGTGCGGCATGCTCCTGGGCCGCGCTACAAACCCGGAACAACAGCGAGACCCTGGATGGCACCACTTCCACCGGCATGCCCTCCAGGACCCTGCAAAGCCCCGGCCGCCGGGTGGAGGCCACGGTCACGTCGGCAACATACCCCCGCTCCAGACGCACCACCACTGCAATCCCCCCTTCGAGGTCTTCCCATGATCCCCTCATGGATGCCGATCTCCGGTCCATTTGCCACCCAAGAAGCCGCGCCGCGACAGCGGGCGGGCAAGCCGCCCTGGCTCCGAATCGGGGGGAGTAAAGAGGGCATCCAGCGCGGACCGGGCCGCCGCATGTGCGGCGGCCCGGTCCGCGAAATCGGGGACGGGAGAAAAAAGGGCGCAGGATTGATAAGGTCCCAGGTTCCCGATGTGCCCGCCAGTGAATTCATAGCTGCCAGAGGGAAAACGCCAACGCTGCTGCGTCCCTACCGGAAACGCCGACCAGTCCATACCCGGACCTGGCAGGATGATCAGATTCATGAACCAGGGCGTAATCAACACACCCATCTGGCAACCCTGCCAGGGACGAAAGCCCACCGTTTCCACCGCCAATGTCGAACGAAAGAAAGAAAAACCCCTTTGTCTCTCGGCGGCGCGCTGGAAAGCATCCACCAAGTGCCGGGTCGCCAATAGGGGGCTTTCGTCATGATCCGACCCCATCTTCAATGCCCTCACCTTTCCCGAACTATCATGAACTGCGCTTTATCGCCGTCACACCGGGGACAGCGCCAGTGCTCAGGCAGGGTGGCGAATGGCGTGCCTGGCTGGATCTGCCATATGTCGTCGCCTTCGGCCGGATCGTAGACATACCAGCAAATCTTGCACTCCAGACGAGAATCAGCAGACAAGCATTCGTCGTTTCCGAGGTAGGAACCCTCAAAGGTGGTCTTCGCCGTGCTCACATGTACACCTCCCCCACCTCTCGTATGCGCGCCACACTATCCTCCACATCCTCTTGGGCGGCGCATGCCACCAGAGGTACGTCGGTGACCTCCAGGGTATTGAGAATCAACTGGTCGCTGGAATTATAATGCTGAACCCACCACATATAACGCAGCCGTGTGCTGCGGATGCGGCAAGTACCGTAGCCGCGGGAGACGATGGCCAGCGGCCCTTCCCCCAGCATGCCTCCCAGCCAGGAGAAATCCTCCGGGCTCATGGGCAAGAGACTCAGGTTCACCACATGAGAGGCATCGCCCGGCTGGAATGCCCGCACCCTAGCCACCAGTTCCGCGAGTACGTGGGGAGCGTTCCCTATCCCCGGGGGCAGCGCCCCGGCATCGGGGAGCGCCACATCCGCTGCGGTGGCAAAGGCCATCTCCCGGGCCATGCGCGGGATATCTCCTACCTCCAGCGTATCCCGCAGGAGCGAGCCATCTTCGCGCAGATACTGGACCCGCCATAATCCTGCAAAGATGGATTCTTCTGCCCGGATGGGAGTGTCTCCCCGATAGCGAATGCCCACCTCGCCCTTACCCAATGCCTCATCGAGAAAACGGCGACCGAGATCGTCCACACCCGTAATGTCCAGCGTCCGGTTGGGGTCGCCCACTCGGTAGGCCGCCATTTCCTGCTCGATGGCCGCAAGTAGCTGTCCGCCCCGACGAAGCATCTCGGGGTCGTCCGGCAACGATGGCCCGGCATACGTCGCCATTTCCTCCGGTAGAGGAAGATAGCCAGGACTGCCCTCAACCGCTACGGAACGACCGGCCCCAACAACAGGAATGGCGATTGGGTTCATGTCATCACCTCGGTTACAGGAGAGATTTTAGTGGGTTTGCACTCCAGGAGCAGGGCGACTTCGCGCAGATATTCGCTCCAGTCCCGCATCCGCGATATGGTGCCAAGATTGGCACCCTGCCGTAAAAAGACCAGCGTCGGCCACACCGTCACCCCGTAGCGCGCCTGCAGTGATTTTTCCGCCTCGGCGGCGACAATCGCGGTCCGGAAGCGACCGGAAAACATCGCGGCCAGTTCCGGCAGTATTACGGCCACATCGTTGGTCTCCGGATAACGGACGGGATCGCCTGCGAAAAACAACACGACGGTCCCGTTGTTGGCAAAGTCATCCACCGTCTCCTGGGTGATGCAGAGGAAGCCATAGTGCTCCACTAATCGCTGCAAATGGAGGGAGCTTACGGTACTAACATCCATATCCATCTCCTACTTTCATCCGCGTAAGTGTTCCGGGAGCGTCGGCTCCCGTCCGGCCAGATCGGGGAAAAGGGCATCATCCACCGCTTCGCCTGCCATGGCAGCAGCCAATGCGTCGAGAGCTGCGCTGATGCGTTGCGCCTCACCCTCGTCCAAAATTTCTCGTGCCGCGTCCATAAATGCCAAGATCCAAGTTCCCAAAGGCTGATCACCTACCAAGCGCATATCGATCCACTTCCGGCCCAACCGTCCCTCGCACCAGGCGAAACCGGCGGTCATCTCCGAAACCCGCATGGGGATCCCCAGGCACATCTCAGCGCCCCCCCGCCAGTATGCCAGCTTCATAGCGGGCAAGGTTCACTGAAGGCGGGCACAAAGACTCCGGTACATATCCGCTTATCCGTCGGCGAGATGGAAAACCCTGTTCCATGAGAAAACGGATGGCGACCGCTACGCTGGGCTCCATCTGGCTACGCACCGGCTCCGTCAGACTTCCCCCGTAACTATCGAGATCCAGAGGCTGAACGCCAATGAGCCGGACTTTGGCAGGATAGCGACCCGTAATTGCCGACAAGGCCAGCACCTCCTGAAAACCGGTTTGATGCAGGCTCATTTTCTTTACCCCCAGATAGCTGGGGACATCATGATCGTTCACCACTTTAAGCGTTCCTGCCGGCAAGCCATAGTCGATGGCGTCAAAGATCACCAGGATATCGGCATCCTGTACAAGTGGGAGGAGATAAAGACCCTGTGTACCCCCATCCATGAGCTTCACTTCCGCCGGAAACTCATAGGCCTGGTGCAGGGCTTCCACCGCGCGCACCCCGAATCCCTCGTCGGCCCACAGGATGTTACCGATGCCCAATACCAATGCCGCACCTTTTCCCGAATAATGCATGCGTTCCTCTCCCGTTGGGTTAGGACTTGCCGTCCCTGAAATAACGCCAGCCGTTAACCATGGTACTCACCATGCTCTGCTGCGACATGATATCCTCCCGGACCGCAATATAGACATGGGCAATGACAAAGATTACCAAATACCACATACCTAAATGATGCCAGGTATGGACGTTCTGGCTATTGCCGAACAGCGGCATCACCCAACTGGTAAATAGGTTGTATTGCCAAGAGCCATAACCCGTCCCTTCTCCATAGAGAGCGAAGCCGGTGATGATCTGGAAGACGGCGCCCACCACAAACAAGCCAAACATTGCCGATTGTGCCAGTGGGTTGTGCCCGATATATTTTCGCGGTTTCCGATCAAGAAAAAGATACCACCGTGTTTCATGCCATAATCCCTGCCACCACGCTTTTTTCCAGATAGGCACTATAAACAGCTCTCGCGCATAGGCGTTCCCTGCAAAAGCCCAATAAACGCGGAACAGCAAGCCGATGGTGAAGATATAGGCCGCAGTAAAATGCAAAAA
>JAKAVW010000032.1:0-9695 GCA_021827445.1 Pseudomonadota bacterium | reverse complement strand
GGCCAATCTGGAGAGGCCACGGCGGATTGCCAATGAGATAGCCGGTGATCATGAGTAGCACGATGGCCGCAGCGTTGATCCAGTGCCACAGGCGCAGGGGTGCTTCATAGACATACACGGCTGATGTGGTTTGTGATGGTTCCTGACTGCTCATTCTTTATCTCCTTCTAACGCACCTGCACCTTGGTCAACTCTTCGCCGCCCGGTCCCATGATATGGGTGGAACAGGCGAGGCAAGGATCGAAGCTGTGCAGGGTGCGCAGGATCTCCACAGGCTGCTCTGGATCGGCCATGGGTGTATTCAGAAGCGACGCTTCGAATGCTCCGATGTTGCCAGCCGGGTCCCTGGGGGAGCCGTTCCAGGTGGTTGGCACTACGGCCTGGTAGGCCTCGATGCGCGCGTCCCTGATATGCACCCAGTGTCCCAGAGCGCCCCGCGGTGCCTCGGCGAAGCCCACACCCTTGGCCTCCTTAGGCCAACTGGAGGGCTCCCATTTCTGGATGTTGGCGGTACTGAGGTCGCCAGACTTGAGGTTGGCCATGAGTTTGTCATGGAAGTAGCGCAGCTTGTGGGCTGCCCACGACGCCTCCAGGCCACGGGCCGCAGTCCGCCCGAGAGTAGAAAAAAGGGCTTCGAAGGGCAGGCCCAGGTCGGTAAGGACCTTGTCCACTGGGTCCTTGAATTCCGCAATCCCCCTCGCGTAGCCAATGGTGAAGCGGGACAGGGGACCAACTTCCATAGCATGGCCGCGCCAGCGCGGCGCCTTAATCCAGGAATACTTGGCACCCTCGTCGAGCTGCTGGATATCGGTCTTAGTCCCCTTGGTGTTCGGCCCCAGCTTGAAGTTGGGGTCGGTGATGCCTTCCCAGGGGTGGAGTCCTTCGTTCTCATTGGGGTAGCGGTACCAGGAATGGTCGACAAACTCCTGCACCTGCGCCGGATCACGCAGGTCTACGTCCAGAACCTCTTTAAGGTTGCCGTTGACAATGGCGCCGCGGGGAATCAAGAGATTATCAGGGCCGTAATCGTTGGCACGGTCCGGAAAATCACCATAGGCGAGCACATTGTGGCCGGATAGCCCGCCTCCATAGAGCCAGCCCTTATAAAAGGAGCCGATGGCCAGCAGATCCGGCAAATAAACCTGATCAATGAACTCGATCGTCCGGTCGATGATGGAGGAAACCAGATTGAGCTGCACCATGTTAACAGGAGCGCCGGCGGCCATGGGGCCGTCCAGATTAATGGCACTGGCGACCCCGCCCACCAACCAGTTGGGGTGCGGGTTCTTGCCGCCAAATACAGTGTGAATCTTCACGATTTCCCTCTGGAAATCCAACGCCTCCAGATAGTGGGTAACAGCCATGAGATTGGCCTCGGGAGGCAGCTTGTAGGCCGCATTTCCCCAGTAGCCGTTCATAAATGGCCCGAGTTGCCCGGAGGCCACGAATTTTTTCAGCCGGTTCTGTACGTCGCGAAAGTAGCCCGGCGAGGCGTTGGGCCAGGGTGAGATGCTTTGGGCCAGGGCGCTGGTGGCCTTCGGATCCGCCTTCAGAGCACCTAATACGTCCACCCAGTCCAGGGCGTGCAGATGATAGAAATGGACCAGATGGTCGTGGGTCCAGAGAGTGGCCTGCATCATGTTGCGGATGGTGTTGGCATTCTCGGGAATGGTGATGCCCAGGGCATCCTCCACGGCCCGCACCGAAGTGAGGGCATGGGTCCCGGTACAGACCCCGCAGATGCGCTCGCAGAAGGCCCAGGCATCGCGAGGGTCGCGCCCCTTAAGGATCACCTCAAGCCCCCGCCACATGGTGCCCGAAGAGACCGCATTACGGATGATTTTCTGGTCGTCGATGTTGACCTCGCAACGCATGTGGCCCTCAATGCGCGTCACCGGGTCCACCACCATGCGGCGCCCGCTATTGTCCAGGACGAACCCGTTGGGTGTAGTAGTCGTCATTGTTGATCCCCTTTGTGTCCCTTATCTTTTTCCGTGGATTGATCAGCGCCGGATGCGTCGCCCTTATGGGATTTGTTCCGCGCCCGCAGCACGGCGCTGACCCCCGCATGTGCCGCGACCCCAGTCCCGACCACCCCTGCCGCCACGCCTCCGATCTTGTCGGCATTGGCCTCGATCCCGAAACCATGAACATCGGAGAGACGGCTATAAAATGGTCCATTGTCCCAGAATCCCTCCTCCGAGCAGCCTATGCAGCCATGCCCAGACTGGATAGGGAATGACACCCCACCATTCCAGCGAACCGTCGAGCAGGCGTTATAAGTCGTGGGTCCTTTGCAACCCATCTTGTAAAGGCAATACCCCTCACGGGCCCCTTGGTCATCCCAGGATTCCACATACTCACCCGCATCGAAGTGAGGGCGGCGATAGCACTTGTCATGGATTCGCTGGCTATAGAACATGAGCGGTCTGCCCCGTCCATCAAGATCGGGTATGCGGCCAAAGGTAAGCATGTAGGTGATGACCCCGGTCATCACTTCGGCGATGGGCGGACAGCCGGGAACCTTGATAATGGGTTTATCCGTGATGACCTTGTCGATGGGCGTAGCGGCGGTGGGATTTGGATGAGCGGCCTGCACACATCCCCAGGAGGCGCAGGCCCCCCAGGCAATCACTGCCTTGGCGTTGGCGGCCACACTCTTGAGTTTCTCCACAAAAGGCTTGCCGCCGACGATGCAGTACATCCCATCCTCGTTCAGCGGTGGGTTGCCTTCCACCGCCAGGATATATTCTCCCGGATATTTTTTGGGGATCTCATCCAGGATGGCCTCGGCCTGATAGCCCGCTGAAGCCATGAGGGTATCGTCATAGTCCAACGAGATCATCTTCAGGATGACATCCTTGGCCAACGGGTGTCCGGAACGGATAAACGACTCCGAACAGCACGTACATTCCAGCCCGTGCATCCACAGTACTGGAATGCGGGGTTTGGTCTCCATGGCGTAAGCGATCTGGCCTACGTAGTCCGGCCCCAAACCCAAGGCAGCGGCGGTAAGGCTGCAGAACTTCAGGAAACTGCGGCGGGTAACCCCTTGTGCACGCAGCACCCCGTAAAAAGTTTCAGTCTCTGGCATTGCACTTCCTCCCATTATAATGGTTGTCCGGCACCAGGAAGCCGGCATCCATATCGTTGCTGACATCAGCAAAAAACGGGCCATTTAATAGCATGCACTTAATATATTGATTATGAACAATAATATTTTTATGGATTGGGGCGCACTGAAAACTTAGATGCCAGATTAAGAAAGGATATGGAATGTGCGTTACCACCTAATTAATCAGTAGGTGTATATGTTTTTTCTTCGATATCTGGTGGGAGGTACAAACAAGTACCATATAAAAGAACTTTCAATGCACCGTGCATACCATGCACGGATCGAATGAACGCACGATGTGCTGCACAGCAATGGGTGATCGTTCGCCGGGGCGCACCGGAGCGCCCACCAGAGCCTGTTCCAGCGCACCGGGGACGCCGTTCCGGTCGCGGGGGGAGAAGTTCCAGGTGGTGGGCGCGACAATCTGGTAGGTAAGGATTCGGCCGTCATGGATCCGCAGCCAGTGCCCCAGGCTGCCTCGGGCAGCCTCCACCAGTCCGACACCTTCGGCCTCGCCCGGCATCGTACCGCTATGACAAAAGGGTGCACCGGGGCGGATGGCGCGTACCCAATGTTCCATGGCGATAAGCACCCGGGCCAATTCCAGAAGCCTGGCAATGACGCGGTTACGCACATTCCCCCCCGACTCGGCTACCAGATCTTGGATCAGCGGGTGGCCATCCACCATCTGTCGCGCCAGCGCACCGACCTCCACCACCTTGCCGCCCAGTCGCGGCGCCTTGCACCAAGTGTATGCCTGGGGCTGTTCTGCATCGGGCATGGTGACCCCATCGCGGGGATGGACAGGTTCAGCAATACCGGTCATCCAGGCGTGGCTGATGTCCTCGGTAATGGCCTCAACGGCCAATTTCTCTACCCCGCCGTCCCAGATCCCTGCCGCGAAAAGGTGCCTGCCATCCTGCCGGTAGGCACCATAACTCATGAAGCGATCGGTCGCCCGACCCAGCCTCTCCAAGCATAGATGATCGGCAACCTGCAAGAACATGGCGAGGTCACTAGCATGAGGCGGGCGGGCGGCCATCCATGCGCGCAGTTCCTCCATGCTGTCGATGGCAGCGATGGCCTCCAGGCAGTCGCCAAAGGTCCTGGTTTCCAAATACCGTCGGAACCCGGCGAGGATAGCCGACAGGTGCGCACGCTCATGAGCCACCACGGCGCGCGTCGTTCCTCCCGGTTGGATAGCTAGAGTGTGAGGCCACTTGCCAGCCAGGAGCCCAGTGAGATGGAGGAGATCGGCGCGAGCCGCGAGCACTTCCCGGGCGGCACTGCCGGCCATAGCCTGGAAGCGAGCGCTGATTGCGGGGAACCAAGGCGCATCCGCGTAGATGGGGCGAGCGAAATCGGGCATAAAAAACAGGTAAAAATGCGTGAAGTGATCTGCCAGATTCTCGGCGGCCAGGATCAGGTTGGTGGCAATAGCACCATTGGGCGGCATAGCGATATCCTGGGCGGCCGCCAATGCGCCTGCGGCCGCAGTGGACTGCGCGACAGAACATATCCCGCAGATACGCGGGGTGATCGCCAGGGCATCCATAGGGGCTTTTCCAGCCAGGATCTGCTCGAACCCCCGATACAGGGGGACATTGACCCAGGCCTCGCGCACCTGCTCTGCCTCGATGTCCAGATGAACCTCCAGGTCTCCCTCAACGCGGTTGAAGGGACCAACGATTATCCTGGACATGATTTCACCCCCTTGATACGCGCGCCTGATTCATCAGCTTTTGCCGCCCCGCGGGGCCTTGTTGCCCGGCGGCACCACGGTATGATCAGCGACCGCATTACGCTTCAGGCGTTCCGGGGTGGCCGCCTTGGCCAGGGAGGATAGGGCAACAAACCAGGCCTTGGGCATGTCCGTGGGAAGCCCTACGGGGATACCTGCGATCTTGGGGGTGTACTGGAAGGCATGGCCTGGCTCCTCGAACTCCGGGGCCGTGCAGTTGATGCAGGCATAGCCGCCGCGAATGCAGGAACCCGCCCCATTCCATAACCGGGCGTTGCAGTCGGCATGAGCCTGGGTACCCAAACAGCCCAGATGTTCCATCAAGCAGCCCAACTGAGAGTGCTCCTGTGCACTGGCCTTATATTCATAAAATTCGTTGCGTGGACAGCCATGGTGGACAAGATGGTCGGCATAAAGGCGTGGTCGTCCAAACTCGTCCAAGGCGCTGGCGTCTATCTCACCCGCCGCCAGAAGTCTAAAGGTATCGATCACCCAGTTGGGATGTATGGGACAACCCGCGATGTTGACCACCGGCAGGTCCGCCAGGCTGCGATAGCCAGCCCCAAGGGCACCGCCCTTCTGGCTGCCGTCATACTGCAAACCGCAAGCGTCAGTGGGATTGGGGCCAGCCGTTGTCACACCGCCAAAGGCGGCGCAAGTACCCACCCCCACGCAATACCGCGCTTTAGCTGCCAACCGCCGCACCCAGTCGATCATCGGCACGTCCGTGCCGGCCAGTACATGGAAGCGCCCCGTCCTGTGCGGACCGCGCAAGAGCGATCCTTCAACACACAAAATGTCGAGGGGCTCATCGCCGACAATGATAGTTTCTAGTAAGTCGACCAGTTCGTGAGCGCTGGCCTCGCTCAGGGAGGGGTGCCAAAGCAAACGAATGCCCGCCAACTCCAACGCGCTGATAAGATCCGACCCCTCGGCGCAGAGCAAAGACATGCTGCACCCACCACAACCTCCGGATTGCAGCCACAGTACCTTCATTTCCTGCCTGCCTTCGTCCGTGTTCGCCGTCGCATGGATGTCAACCTCCTCCGCCGGGACGAACAGAGGGCAACTCCACACGAAATACTGCACCACCCTGGTAATGGCTGCGGGCCTTCAGGCGCCCGCCATGCTCGTTGACGATGCCGTAACTGATCGCCAACCCCAGGCCCGTGCCAGAACCTACAGGCTTG
The DNA here is from genome assembly GCA_021827445.1 of Pseudomonadota bacterium. Lineage (GTDB taxonomy): Bacteria > Pseudomonadota > Gammaproteobacteria > Acidithiobacillales > Acidithiobacillaceae > Acidithiobacillus. The sequence continues at coordinate 3,649 of JAKAVW010000032.1, read as the reverse complement.
GTGGTAAAAAAGGGGTCAAAGATCCGTACCAGATCATCCTCGGCAATGCCGGGACCGAAGTCGCGAACTTCCAGCCAGACCACGCCCCCTTCCTCGCCACCACGGATCTCCAGGTGAGGATGCTCCAGGTCGGCCATCGCATCTAATGCGTTCTGCACGAGGTTCATCAGGACCTGCTGGATCTGTCCGGCGTGGCCGAACACCCGCAGCGGGACGGTCAGATCGTAATCCACCTCCAGGGCTTCCGGACCACCATTGCTCACCCAATGCACCGCCCGTCCCAATACCGGCTCCACATCGAAGAGCGCGTATTCCCCCTGCTGTCCTGATGAAAACTGACGCAGTCCCTGGACAATATCCCGTACCCGTTCGGCCCCCTCCATGGTGCCGGTAATGAGGGGGGACAGGTCATCGAGGATACGGTCGATGCGCAATTCTCCCCGCAGCCGGTCCTGCTCCACCCTCGAACCCTGTTCATGGCAGAAGGCAATGTAGCGGGTCAGCCGCTGGGTGTAGCGCTCCAGCGCATGGACGTTGCCGTAGATAAAGCTGATGGGGTTGTTCAGTTCGTGGGCCACCCCAGCCACCAGGCGACCAAGGGAGGCCATCTTTTCCGACTGCACGAGTTGCTGCTGGGCAGTCTTCAACTCGGTGTGGGCCTGGTTCAGGGCCCGATAAGCCTTGTGCAACTCACCAACTGGTCTGCCCAAGAGTACCATACCCACTAATCGCCCCCGATGGTCATAGCGGGATGTACAGTTGAGGTCCACCGGGATGGGTTCGCTACGACCGCGCAACTGTAGTGCGCAATCTTGTATAGCCTTGTCACGGATGCACTGCGCGAAACCGTCGACTAACATCTGACTGTCTTCGGTGAAGAGGGATTGGAAAGGGCGGTCCAGCAATTGATCTGCCGACAGCCCGGTCAGGTCCTCCAGTGCCCGGTTCACTTGCTGAATGGCGCCCGTAAGGTCGCAGACAATGAGTACATCCGTCATGGAGGCCAAGATACTAGCGAGGAAATGTTGCGCGTCCTCCAAGGCACCGTTTTTTTTCTCCAGCTCCACTTGGTAGCGAACGAGGTCGGCATAAGTCTCATCCATCTTATGGATTACATCAATCCAAACTATCTCTTGGGCGTCAAAAGGAAAAACGTCGCTCACTTCCCCTACAGCCAAAGCATTACTATGTTCGTAGCCTGCGCTAGATGAACCATCCTTGCGATCGGTGTCGATAAAGTGGGTCATAAAATCATTCACCGTGTTGAACTGTACGTAGGTATATATCAAAATGACCCGCGTTTAAAGTCCGACAGGCTACCTACAGATTATGGGAAAAACACAACGCAAAACGTTTGTCCTTTGCCGTGAGACGTCAGTGGTATCTTTAGCGTTGAAATCCATAGAAGAATTTTGGGAGGAAATCATCATGAACTGGAAACGGCGTCACATCGTCTGGTTAGTATCCGGCGCCATCATATATGCCGGAACAGCAGTCACTGGGGCCAGCGCATCCCCTGTGGACATACAGTTAAATGTTGGGACGCAGCCCATATATGTGGCACCCGGCTATCCGCCGATGGCGATCGCCACGCCACCCTTGATGGTTTGGTTGAGCAACCTCGGAGTTTATGCCGCCTATGGCGCATCCCAACCCATTTTCTATCAGGGCTCAACCTATTATTACTATTACGGCAATCGCTGGTGGGCCGGACCGGGCTATCGCGGACCCTGGCGTCCCATCGTCGCGCCTCCACCCGCGCTCCGTCACTGGAATTACCGCGACTGGCAAAACGTCCAGCGCGATGCCCGCCGCCATTATCGCGACCCGCAGTGGCGCCATTTCCGACCGACGGAACGTCCGCAATCACAGTATCGTGGGCCGGAGCAGCGGGCACCAGGCGCCTTTCGGGGGCCGGAAGGACATGGACCTGCGCAACGACCCGAGGGCCATGGCGGGCCCGGCCGGGGCCATGACGGCCATGACCGGGGTCACGGTCCTCAGTGACAAGGTTCGCGGCGGGAGTCGAAATTAACCGAGTTTGCCTCTGACCCAGTCGCGGGCGGCGTTGAGGGCGGCATCTAAGGCCGCCGGATTGCCGGCCCCGGCCTGCGCCATATCCGGGCGACCGCCGCCTTTACCACCCAGTGGTTGCGCCACGGTATTCACCAGATCTCCGGCGTGAATGCGTCCGCTCAACGCCTTACCGACGCCGGCAATCAACGCCACTTTCTCCCCTTCCACTCCGGCAAGGACGATGACGCCGTCAGGTAACTGACTGCGCAGGCGATCCAGGGCATCGCGCAAGGCTTTGCCGTCCATCCCCTCCAGGCGCCTGATCAACACCGGCACTCCGCCTACGTCCTCGGCCTGTGCGGCAAGATCGGCACCCGCTCTGGCGGCTTCATCCCGCTTGACCTTTTCCAGCTCCTTTTCTAACTGGCGCAGGCGCTCCAGGGTTTGTGCCAGACGTTGATCAAGCTCTGCAGGGGCGACTTTCAACAGTCCGGCTGCCGCTTGCAAGCGTTCTTCATCGCGCTGAATAACATCTAGTGCCACCGCGCCGGCGACGGCTTCAATACGCCGGATACCCGCTGCCACGCCGTTTTCACTGAGGATCTTGAATACACCCATATCCCCCAGCGCCTCCACATGGGTACCACCACAGAGTTCCATGGAGAAATCACCCATGCGCACCACCCGCACCTCGTCACCGTACTTCTCGCCGAAGAGGGCCACAGCACCCAGGGCCTGCGCTTCGGCAATGGGCAGCACCCGGGTTTCTGCGCCGACATTATTGCGAATAGCGGCGTTGACCACGCGCTCGATTTCCCGCAACTGCGCGGCCGTCACCGGCTCCGGCTGACTGAAGTCGAAACGCAGCCGCTCCGGATTGACCAGCGAACCCTTCTGCTGCACATGACTGCCGAGAACGTTGCGCAGGGCGGCGTGGAGCAGATGGGTCGCGGAGTGATGTGCTGCCGTCGCCCGACGCCCCACTTCGTCCACACTGGCGAGCACCGCATCGCCAACCTGCAAACGACCGGATGCCAAACGCCCCAAATGCACATGCAGGTGACCCATGGGCTTTTGGGTGTCACTCACGGCAAACAGGGCACCATCCGACCGGAGCTCGCCACGGTCCCCCGCCTGCCCGCCGGACTCCCCGTAAAAAGGCGTCCGGTCGAGAATAACCGCACCCACATCCCCTGCTTCGAGGAAGGCCACCTCTTCACCATCGCGAATCAGTGCCAGGACCCTCCCCTCATCCGCACAGGCCGTATAGCCGGTGAACCCGGTAGCCGACAGACGCATGGCCAGATCGTGGTACACCCGCTCGGTTTTGACCTCACCGCTGCCCGCCCAGGCGGCACGGGAGCGGGTGCGCTGCTCAGCCATGGCCGCCTCGTAGCCCTCCATATCCATGACCAGATCGCGCTCGCGGGCGATATCAGCGGTCAGATCGACGGGGAAACCAAAGGTATCCGCGAGTCGGAAAACAATCTCGCCGGGAATGGCGGCACCCGCTGCCAGACCCGCAATAGCCTCCTCCAGCAAACTGAGTCCGCGCTCCAGCGTTTCCCGGAATCGGGTTTCCTCACGCTCCAGAGCACGCTCGACTTCGCGCTGTGCCCGCGTGAGTTCGGGG
>JAKAVW010000405.1 GCA_021827445.1 Pseudomonadota bacterium | reverse complement strand
ACGATTTCACCCGTCGGCTGGATACGGAACTGTTCCCGCAGTTGGACGGCACGCCCATGCAGGGACCGGGGGGCTACACCAATCAATCCATTCGGGAGGCCTGGCGTAAGCGCGTGCCAGAGCATCGCCCATGGGGAGAATGCGCCGGGGACGCGGACACGACGGAGGGTGCCGAGCGCGCCGTTGCCATCGCTGCCTTTTATGCCCTGCAGCCGAAAAAAATGGCGGAGGCGGTGTGTAGCAACATCGCCCTGACCCAGCATGATCCGGCCATCGTCGCCATGAGTGTCGCCTTCAACGCCGTTTTGGCCCAGTTGGTCTCCGGTGCTTCGTTGACGCCGCAGATTGGCGCCACCCTCATGGCGCAGGTGCGCAGCGGAGCACTGCCATTCCACATGGTTACCCAAGGCCACCTGCAGCCACCGTCGCAGGGTGGCGAAAGGATGCAGGCAGGCCAGTTTACGTCGCCCGACGCCTTACTCACGGCGGGGTATGCCGCGCTGGCCGCCGCGGATCCTGACATCGTCATTGAACCCGCCTGGAAGGTGAGCCTGGTTTACGGCATGCCCTGCGCCATTTACCACCAACTGCCTGCGGCTTACTACCTGGCCAGTCGTTTCCGGGAAGATTATGAATCAGCCGTACTGCACGCCATCAATGGGGGCGGACAAAACATGTCCCGCGCGATGTTGACAGGCGCGCTCGTGGGTGCCCAGGTAGGTCTGGAGGGAATTCCCCGTCGTTTCATCGCCGGACTGCGTGACGCCCAGCGCTATCTGGCGCTGGCGGCGGAACTGGAGCAATGGGCGGTCAGACAGGAAACGCCTTGACCCAGGGATGGGGTAGGACATGGCAGGTCCGACCGATCTGCCTCAATCCAGCTTCAGCCACCCCATGCGGTAAAACACCCCGGCCGTCAGCATCTCCACCAGCACCAGCCCGCCGGTCACCGCCGCAAAGCCGTAACGCCAGTGCGGCAAAGGTCCCAGGGGCACGTTCATGGCGACCGCTCCGGGAATGAAGAGCGGAATCGTTGCGAGAATGATCAATGCCGCCATGAATTTGAACAGGTGATTGACATTGTTGTGCACCACATAGGCATAAGATTCCAGCAGTTCGCTGATGGTCGCCTGATCACTGTCCACCTGGTCCCGCACCTGGGACAGCTCAACCCTGGTGTCTTCGTGGAGTTCCATCAGGATCGTGTCTCCGGCGGGGAGAAAATGCGCGATTTCACTGACCACGTATTCGAGTTGCAGTAGTCCCAGATCCAGCGCCAGCAGACGGTCGTTGATATCCAGTCCGCGGTACACCACATCATGGCGCTGGGCCTGGCGCAGGTCTCGCTCCACTACGGCCATCTCCCGGGTTACCGAGCGTGCGGTGGGCAGATAATTGCGTGTGACTTCGGCGATGATGCGCAGGACCAGTTCCCAGCGCTTGCGCGGCTTCTGCGGATCGATCAGCCGGTTCAGGAAGGGAATCTCGCGCTCGGCCAGGGTGACGAAATAACCAGGTACGAAATACAGGCTCAGGGGCACCAGAGTAAATCGTCCTGCCGCGCCCGCTTCTGGCATGGGTACCTGGAATTGCAGAGAAATCAGCCGCTCTTCCTTGATCAGGGGGCGTGATGCTTCGCCCTCCAGGCGTTTGCGCAGAAAGCTCTCGGGGATGTCCAGAGTCGCTGCCGCCTGCGTCAGTTCGCTGGCGGAGGGATCGGTCAACGCCATCCAGCTCCGCCGGTTGGCGTTCCCGGACAGCAGGGAGTCGCGGATGATGCGCATCATGGATCTGTCCTCTCCCTCACATGGAAAAAAAGCCGTGCTTACCGGCCCAGCGCGCGAACAGCCAGGTCACACCAAAGACATAGGCGAGCAGTCCGAACCAGAGATAATGCCAGTGCTCCAGGGGCAAAGGCGTCATCATGTGCCAGGGCATAATGAAAGCGATGGGCATCATGAGCAGGGCCAGCCATACGGTCATGACCTTCATCACGGTATGGGCATTGTTCTGGATAATGCCGTTATAGGCGTTCGTCACGGCCAGATAGCGCTGGTGAATCAGATTTACGCCATCCTCTATCCGGCGTTGCTCACGTAACGCCGCATCCAGCAGGGGGTAGACCGGTGACTCGCCGGCGGTGGCGCGCAGCGCATCGCGCAGAATAAGGCCAGTTTCCCGCAGGGCGATAACCAGTTCACCAAGGTCTCGATTCAGAACCACAATCTGGCGCAGTTCCACGTTACCCATGGCGGTTTTGAGCGCCATGCGCAGCACCTGCAGGCGTTCCACCAGCACCCGCGCCACCCGCTCGTGGCTATAGATGCTGCTCAGCAGCACGCGCTGCAGCAGTTCGTCCGTGGCGCTATGCCGCAAGTCCCCGAGCCAGTCCCGCTGCAGTGCAGGGATCAACGCTTCTTCACTCAGAATGGCAAGACTCCGGGGAGTATGGTGCAGGATCAGGTGCGCCATCCGTGCCACCGTGCCAAACCGTGCGTCCTGCTCCAGCAACGCCACGGGCAGGCGCAGGGTGATCTCGGCGTTCTGGCAGAAAAGACGTTGTTCCGAGCAGTGCTGCAGCACCGCTTCCAGTTGCGGGCAGCGATAAGCAGCCTCCGGTGTCAGCAGAAATAGGCCGTCCGCCGTATAGTGTTCGGCGGCTGTCCAGGCGCCTGCGGCCTTGTCGTAAAACTGGCAGCCCATGGCGCGCTTAGATCCAGTCTTTCTTGCGGAAAATCATGAACAGCATGCCGGATACCACAAATCCGCCCCCCATGAGCACGGG
>JAKAVW010000404.1 GCA_021827445.1 Pseudomonadota bacterium | reverse complement strand
TTCCGACCTATCCCCTTTCATAGATCACCATGATGGTAAGCAGTCTAGACTATTTTTTGGCGATAGATGAAATGCAACCCCGATTGTTCGCGTCGGGAACGCAATATAATTTGTCCGCCCAACTGTTCGGCAATGGCGCGAACAATGGTTAAGCCCAGACCGCTCCCGTCTCCCGTTATACCGGGGATACGATAAAAAGGATCAAATATGCGTTCCGACTCCTCAGCCGGAATACCCGGCCCACTATCTATAACTTCCAACAGCGCATATTCCCCTTCCCGATAGGCACGCACGGTCACCTCGGAATTTTCCGGACTATAGCGCAAGGCGTTATCCGCCGCGTTGCGTAATAGGCTGTAAAAGGCGGCAGCGCTTCCCTGTACCCACAACGCCGTTGAGGCATCCAGTCCAAAATCTATTTTTTTCTGCTCTGCCAATGGATAAAGATCTTCCACTGTTTGGCGAGCAATTACCGCCAAGTCTACTGGCTCAAAGCTGGACGTGGCGGTCTGCTGCCGCGCCAAACCCAGTAATTGATCGAGCAAATGGCGGGACCGCTCCAGACCACTTTGCAAAGGCAACAAACGTTTTTGGCATTCCGAGAGAGAATCAGCCCGCTCCAGATTCTGCACCTGGAGCGACAATGCGGTTAGCGGGGTACGTAGTTCATGGGCGGCGTCGGCAATGAAACGACGCTCTTGCTCCAGCAGTATCCGAATCCTTTCCAGCAGCCGATTGATGGCCTGAAGAAAAGGGGCAATCTCCCCCGGCACTTGCTCTAGAGAAAGCGGCTCAGGGCGGTCGGCATTTTGCCGATCCATGGCCTGGGCCAGACTCTGGATCGGGGCCAAACTACGCCGCACAATAACGTGCGAAAAAACAATCAACAAGGGCACCAAAAACAACAAGGGCAGCAGGGTACGCCGTGCGCTGGCAATAGCCGCGTCACTACGCAAATCGGTGGACTGGGCCACTGCCAATGCTTCATCAGGGCCCTGTCGTCGAACAAAAACGCGCCATTCCTGACCGTTCACTGCAAGCGTATGAAAACCTGATGACAATTGCGGAGGAAGTTTCAGGGGAACATCCACTCCCTGGCAATTTACCAGGCATAACGGCTCAACCACAATGCGCACATCCGAGTCGACATCCACCGGCTCTCGACCATAGCGATATGTATTCCGCCAGATCTGGGGAGGCACCAGTGCAGCGATCTGCTGCAGTGAGGCATCCTGATAATCCTGTGCTTCATTCAAAGCCAGAAAGAAAGACGCCAAGCCGGCAAACAACCCCATGCAGACAATAGCAATACTCAACCCAATGGACAAACGTCCCTGCAAAGAACTTTTCATGGTTGACGCGGGATCATCCAACCCGCGCCACGCACATTCCTGATGACTTTGGCACCGAGCTTCTTACGCAGACCGTGAATCAGAAAATCGATGCTATTACTCTCTACACCTTCGTCCCAGCCATACAGGCGCTCTTCGAGTTGCGCACGACTGAGTATGGAACCTGGACGTAGCAACAGTGCCTGCAATAAAGCAAACTCCTTATTGGTCAACAGGACGCTGAGCTCTCCGATCTGCGCCGTATGTGTGCTTAGATCGAGTTGCAGAGATCCATTACCTAATACCGGCGAGCCCTGCCCACCCTGACGGCGGATGATGGCGCGCAAACGAGCCAGCAGCTCGCCCATGGCAAAAGGTTTGACGAGATAATCATCAGCCCCCAAATCCAGCCCCTCCACCCGATCCGCCAATGCGTCGCGGGCGGAAATAATGATGATTGGCAGGGAGTTACCCCCTGCGCGCACACGTTGCAGCAACGTACAACCATCCAGTTTGGGCAAACCCAAATCCAGAAAAATGGCCTGATGTTCCTGATTGGCAATCGCCCGCAAAGCGGTTTCACCATCACGCACCCAGTCCACTGCATAAGCCGCGTCCCGTAGCGCAACTGAAATGGCTTCACCGATCATTCGGTCGTCTTCAACCAGAAGAATACGCATTTTTTAGTGCTTAACTCCCAAACAACTTGTAAAACCCGCCCCAAGGAGCGGGTTCACCCACTAAACACTATAGACCATCAATCCGCATGTTTGCCCTCAATCGAGTTCTCCAGAACGGCTCCGGTCCTGGCGTCAACGCCTACTTCGTGGCTGACACCACCCTTCTTGATGTCGAAAGAATATCGCAAGCCACTGCCACCTTTCTCCTTTTCCAGTTCCTGATCGGTGATCTTTCCAGGATACGCCCGCAAAGCAGTAATGCGTGCCTGTGCGATACTGATCTTCGCCTCGCCAGCCAATTCCTGACCGGTAAAAGCGTAAGCACCAAAAGCATACAGGAACAAAACCCCGCCCAAAATACCACTTGCCAACTTTGTAGACACCTTCATGATATCGCTCCTTTTTAATGAATTGAGATGCAGATGAATCCATTTGTCTCCATCTGTTCTCACTATACCCCCCCAGCGTTAGCGCAAAATTAGCGCGGATAGAGGCCGAAGAAGAGGCAAACGGGTTGCCGCACATCGAAGGTGACAGCCGCACCATCTACAGCGTCGGCGCCATGATGCGCAAGACTCCGTGACCATTCACATTCTGCAACGGGAAATAAACGCGATGGGTTTGCGGATCAACGGCCACGGAGTGCGCTTCATAGGCGAGATAATTACGTCCAAGCAATCGTAGCTGCTTTCCTTTAAGTTGGAAGACCGCTACTACACCACTTTCGCTCGCGACATAAAGGCGTTGCAGCCCAGGGTCGAAAGCGAGCACGTCGGGATG
>JAKAVW010000403.1 GCA_021827445.1 Pseudomonadota bacterium | reverse complement strand
CGGTAGCTTCCTTCGGCAGGTCCACGGCCAGCATGGGACAGGAAGCGTGGGTTGCGGACTGAACCTGGGCGCGCCAATCGCTCCAACGGCTTTCCGGCGGTTTGCCCGCGAGGACCAGAACCGGGGTACGCCTTTGCACGTCCAGGGCGACGGCGCAGCGATGCAGATCGGTGACCAGAAAGGTCGATCCGCCATAGGCAGACAATCGATCCAGCAAGGCTTGGGTAATCCATCTGTTCCGCTCAAGCACCACCAGTGGGTGCGCTGAGTTTTGTATTACGGCGTTCATGCGGCTACCTCTTTAAATATGTGCCGAAATATACCCGGCGACATCCAAAGTGGAGGTCTTTTGCCTCCTGGAATGGTGCCGATATTAGCAACCAAATGTGACAGCAGTGCGTCATTGAGGTGACTTTTTTGTGATATTTTGCGTATTTTTGGGCGGTGAAAAGCGATACCCAAAGCCGGACACGGTTTCCAACCAGCCTTTGGCCCCGGCCCTTTCCAGAATCTTGCGCAAACGATAAATCTTGACGACCTGGGTATTGGGGGCGAGGTACACACCCTTACCCTCCGACAAAAGGTCGGCGACCTGATCATTGGAAATGACTTCGTCCGGATGCAGGGCGAAATAGTGGAGAAGAGAGGTTTCAAGATTAGGTATAAGGCCAGTCTTCAATGGGTTTGAACCTCGGCCAGTAATTCAAAGGGACACCTCATAAAAAAGCCCACATAATGTGGGCTGAAGGAGGAGGAGGTTACGAATGACTCATCACTAGAATAACAAACGAATGTGACGTTATCATGAACCTGAGATGACGTTTTAATGTCTGACTGCATATTTTATTTGAAGCTATAATGGTGCAACGAAAGCACGACATCTAGCGTGGTTTTTGATATAATGATTCTATTATTTATAAATAATCAGCCCACCACCAAGTTGCTCTTGATATCAAGCGTTCCTTCCTGAACTGTACCGTAAGAGCCCCGCAGGGCGAGGCAGAGGTGGGGCTACGCCATGCGTTGCGAGTGTAAAGCATACTTGTGACCACGGTGACCGAAACATTTAACCGACTGTTTTTTCCACTTGGATGGTGGAGTTGATCTCTACGCGCTGATTCTGGAAACGACCTTGAGAGGTTGCGTTACTGGCGATGGGGTCCTTGTAGGAGTGGCCCTTGATCACCATGCGGGAATCAGGTACTCCGTGGTCCTTCAGATACCGGGCCACACTTTCCGCGCGCTGTTCCGACAGCTGCTGATTGTAAGCATAGCTGCCCACCTTGCTACAGTAGCCGTTCACAACTAGAATCGCGTCGGTGTGCTTCTGCGCGAAGTTCGCCACCTCATCCAGGACCCGGATATCGTGGCCTAAGAGCTGTGACGAGTTGAACTTAAAGTTGATCCCGGTAATGGTCACCGGCCTGCTTTGCAGGACCGTCTGCTGCACGGGCGCTATGGGGGCAGGTGTAGGAGCAGGGGCTGCCACGGGTGCGGCAGCTGGTGCGACTACAGGAGCTGGTGTCTTGACCGGGCACCCCTGCGACGGCACCTCCGCACAACCGGTTGCAGCCAAGACCAATATGGACAATAACGCATGTTTCTTTGTAATCATCTGAACTCTCCTTCAGTTGTCTACTAAAAAGCTACGGGCAGCTTTAATTCCCTGTTTTATGGTCTGAATATGCGCAGGATAGCTGGAGATTTACTGGCATGAAGTGTAGCCATGCCGATATGACCCCACCAGTACAGCCAGACAAATGACGAAAGAAAGTCGTGCATCTTTTTGGGAAGCTGGTAGAAGCCTATGGGCGCAGCCACTCCATAATTTGGAATTAAGAAAAACATGATAAATCCCAGGAGAGCCATACCTGTCACGGCAAGCAAACCAAGACCATGTATCATGCCCGGCACACCGCCGCGCATCCCGCTGGGTGGCAGTCTTGTGTTTGCCAGCCCTTTGATATCGATGCAGATGTTATCTAAGTATTGTCCACTGTAGGGAAAAAGGTGTGACCGTATGCTCTTGTTATAGAATACCTGTGCCCAAAACGCGATAACAATCACTGTAGCAAACATGCCAACCCACATGTGCGCATGAAACAAAAAGTGCCGGAATGGAAGCTCGCCGACCTTTTTCCATATGGCTTTCATGTCGAGTTCGCTGAACAGCAGCAACGTTACTGCCAATGCAAATCCTACATGTATCCATCGCGTACTTCTTGGCCATTCTTGAATCTCTTCTGACATGCAAAACTCCGTAGTTGGATGATGTAAAAATTGAAAAGCTACTCACAGCGGCGTGAACAGGCGATGCTGGCCATTGTGTTATTCAGAGGTTTTTGGCATATTTGCTGAAACTCCTCAACATTATTATCAGCTGTCATGAGCGGAAAGATGCACTCGCACATCAAATGTCATGTCGCGCTTGGGCATCTTTTTGGTAAAGGGTGGGAAGCTGGTGTCTTCCACGGTTTTCAGGGCGGCGCGGTTGATGGCGCCAATACCGCTGCTCTGGGCAACCTGGGCGGAGAGCAGATGCCCTGACGGCGTCAGGCGAAAGGAAATCACAGCGGTTCCTCCGACATGCATCATCCGGACGGAATCCGGCACGTGCGCATTGGCCTGCACCCGCGCCCGCAGCATGGCCGCGTAGGTGTCTATGGCCGACTGGCGGGCTGCCGGACTCGGTGCGGGTGGCGGCGGTGGCGCGGGCGGTGTCACCGGCGGCGTGTATACTGGCGACTGCGGTGCGGGCGTTTTGGCGAGCAGCGGTTTTGGCGGCAGCGGATGACGACGTA
>JAKAVW010000402.1 GCA_021827445.1 Pseudomonadota bacterium | reverse complement strand
AGCAATCGCGCCAGTGGCCGCCAGGGTTTTGCCCTCGCCCAGGCGTGCGCGGAAGCGGGGGCGAATGTATTGCTGATTACCGGCCCTACCCATGAGCAAACGCCGCCGGGAGTAAGCCGCCAGGATGTCCTCTCTGCACAGGACATGCTCGCGGCCTGCCTGCAGGCACTGGACAAGCCCACGGATATCTTCATCGCCAACGCCGCCGTCGCCGACCACAGGCCGAGTCAGTTCAGCGCGCATAAACTAGGCAAAACGGATATCGCAAACCCTTTGCCTCTCAGCATCAATCCCGATATCGTCAGCACGGTCCATCAGGACCCTCGGCGACCACGCTATATTGTCGCTTTTGCCGCCGAAACCCGCGACCACCTCGCCGCAGCAAGCGCCAAGGCGCAGCGCAAGGGGGCGAACGTCATCGTAGTCAACGATATTACTTCTGCCGACGTAGGGATGGGTGCTATCGACAATGCCTGCAATATTCTGCAAGGCGAGCGGGTACTGCACATCCCCCGTTGCAGCAAAATAGATATTGCGCGTCATCTGGTGCGTCACCTCAGCGCCTTTTTCTCACTTTCCGGTACGGAGTCCGAAGACCTTGATGAATAGTCTGCAAATTCGCATCCTTGATCCACGCCTCGGGCAGAAATGGCCCCTCCCCCATTATGCCAGCGCTGACGCCGCTGGCATGGACCTACGCGCCTGCCTGGACGCCCCGCTGCAACTGGCTCCCGGGCAGACGGAGCTCGTCTCCGCCGGGTTTGCCATGCATATTGGCGACCCACAGGTTACGGCACTGTTACTGCCGCGCTCTGGTCTCGGCCATCGCGGCCTGGTCCTGGGTAATCTGGTCGGTCTCATTGATGCGGATTATCAGGGGCCACTGAAAATTTCTCTGTGGAATCGCGGCACTGCAGGGATGGTCATTGAACCCGGCGAGCGCGTAGCGCAAATGGTGCTAGTGCCGGTTATTCGCCCTGACATTACGGTGGTGGCCAGCTTTACCACCACCGAACGGGGCGTCGCAGGCTTTGGCAGCACCGGACGTCAGTAGAGGCAAACATGCCAGGATCCCCTCTGTGATACAACCCGGCTTCGCCGCGCCTCCACATGCTGTTTATCTGCTGGCAAATGAACTTGCTACTTCCCCATCCTGAAGATAGTTAATAAAAAACCGGCCTCTATCAGGCCGGTTTTTTCAGAACAATCTCTGACTATTCAGCGGTGGCTGCTTGCCGATCTACAAGCTCAACAATCGCCAACGGCGCATTATCACCAGCCCGAAAGCCGTACTTAACAATACGCAGATAACCACCCGGACGCGCCAGATAGTGCGGACCGAGATCATCAAACAACTTGACCACCGCCTGGCGATCACGCAGACGCGAAAACGCCAGCCGCCGCCTGGCCACGGTCGCATCCTTCGCCAGTGTGATCATCGGCTCCGCAAAACGCCGCAGCTCTTTCGCCTTAGGCAACGTGGTAACAATTCGCTCATGATGAAATAAGGACACCATCATATTGGCAAACATCGCTTGCCGATGACTACTATTACGATTTAACTGTTTACCACTTTTGCGATGACGCATAAGCCCATTCCCTCTACAAAATTTATAACATTAACTGCCGATAGAATCCGCATCAACTGGCCGCCCAGGCACCGGTGGCAAATTTTCCGGTGGCCAATTGTCGAGTCGCATCCCCAACGTAAGGCCATGCGCCACTAAAACTTCTTTTATCTCGTTGAGAGACTTGCGTCCAAGATTCGGCGCCTTCAAAAGCTCCTGCTCCGACTTCTGAACCAAATCTCCGATATAAAAAATATCCTCAGCTTTCAAACAGTTCGCAGATCGTACCGTAAGCTCCAGGTCATCGACCGGCCGAACCAACAATGGTGTAAGGCTCTCATTGGTCTGCGCCAGCGACACCTCAGGTATTTCCCTGGTTTCAGCACCAGCTAACACACCGAGCTGACTGCGGAAAATACGGGAAGCCTCTTGCACTGCCCAAATGGGGTCGACCACGCCATTTGTCTCGACATCGAGTATCAGACGATCCAGATCAGTCCGCTGCTCCACCCGGGCACTTTCCACCAAGTAGCTTACGCGCAATACGGGACTGAAACTCGCGTCCAGAGCCATCACGCCAATACGCTTTTCATGACTCTGCCGACGTGTAGCAGCTGCGTCATAGCCCCGGCCCTCGTCAATACGCAAATGAAGCACCAGTTCAACGTCGCGGGTTAAAGTGGCAATCACCTGATCAGGATTGGCCACCTCAATGCCGTGCTCAGACACGATGTCCGCACCCGTCATTTGACCGGGACCACGCTTACGCAGCGTCACCACCGCGTCTCCGCGTCCATGCGCACGCACTGCCAACATCTTCAAGTTGAGCAGAATATCCACAACATCTTCCTGCACCCCTTCGATGCTGGAATATTCGTGCAACACCCCTTCAATCTCGACCTCTGTAACCGCCGCACCTTTGAGAGACGATAACAACACTCGGCGCAACCCACTCCCCAAGGTGTGACCAAAGCCACGCTCCAGGGGTCCGAGGGCAATACGCGCACGGTGTGCTGAAACTTCTTCCACATCGACGCCCTGCGGACGCAACAGCTCTCCTACCTCAGTCATAAGCGTTCCTCAACCCCCGGTCTTACTTAGAGTACAACTCCACGACGACCTGTTCGTTCAAATCCGGAGCGATATCTTCTCGCACCGGTACGGCTTTGATAGTGCCCTTGAGTTCGGTAGTGTCCATACTCACCCATTCCGGGAAACCACGGCCGGCCGCAGCC
>JAKAVW010000401.1 GCA_021827445.1 Pseudomonadota bacterium | reverse complement strand
TTTAATGGGGGGGGGGTGGCTTCGCCACAGAACTGAGAAAATTGAAAGTCGAGAGTAGAGTTTGGGCGCGGGCGTCGATTTTTTACCGGGTACGTAGCGATCCTCATGGCTGAGACGGAACCATTGATGCAGGCATGTTATTCTTGTCAAAAGAACAGTGTTCAGCCTTTCTGAACCGTTCGTTACTTTGCTATAGGCTTGTAGCGGATGTTCCAGCAAAATGTGCTGGACTGCGCCACGATAATGCGCAATAAAATCAACGGTTTTTGCGTCTTGTCTGCAGCTTCTTTCTCGTGGCTACTTGGACGCCACGGCGCGGAAGCGCTTCAGGCATGACGACTCGGGCCTTTTCCAAGAACCTTTGCACAGAGCCCCGCGGCTTGGGTATGCAATTGCATAGCGGCTTGCTGTGGAGCAGCAGTTCCGTAGCGCACAGCGTTTTGAGTTCATCCAGGCCTTCCTGCACCGTGGCGTCGAGGTCATGCCACCGCAGAGCTAATTCCTGTACGATTTTGTAGGACAGCATAATGACTAGAGCATGGCCGCGCGTGCGGCTGGCCAGACGCACATGCACTGGGCGCATCTCCAATTCCATGGTCTTGCTGGTACGGAACGCCCACTCTACCATGGCCAGGTTCTTGTAACGGGCGTGGACACCTTGGGCGTTGAGCTGGGGTGGGGTCAGGTCGGTCTTGAGCACATAGCAGCCGTCGAGCTTTTGCTGCTCAGCTAAAGCGGATTCATCGATGGTCAGGGCGAGAACTCGTTCCTGCACGGTGACTTGGACCCACGCATCCAGACGTAGTTTTCGGCACTGTGTCACGATCTTATCGACCGCCACCTGAACATGGGCCTTGGAATGTTCCTGAAGATACTTGTTCTGACGATCTATCTGGCGCTGCAGGGCATGAAGCTTGTTTTGGCGAGACTCGCCCATCTCGGCGGCACGGATCGGATTGCGCCGCACGATGTACCGCGGGCCGTCGTCGGGGACCACTTCCGCGAGTTCCTGATCAAACAGTGACATATTCAACACACCGCGGGCCAGCAGTGATTCGATTTGCGGCTTGGTGATGGCGGTAATGTAGTGGAAGCCCTGGGAGGTTAAATCCTCAATCTGCCGACCTCGGATCATTCCGCGGTCGCCCACGAAGGTCACCTCGCCGCCTCCGAAGCGATCGGCGACCTTGCGGATCTGACTGGCCATCGTTGCGGTGTCATTGGTGTTGCCGGTGAAAACCTCAATGGATAACGGTTGCCCTTGGGCGTTACAGAGCAGTCCAACGACTATTTGTCGCTTGCCCTTTTTGCCGTCGCGGTTATAGCCGAAGGCGGCCAGTTCATTATGGACCCCTTCGAGATAACTGCTGGTGACATCGTAGAGAAAAAGCCCCGTCGAGCCGGACGGTGCCGAGGTTGCAAAGAGCCGATTCTCGATGTGTTGCTGGTGCTCATCAAGCCAATCCAGATTGGCGTACAGGTCGTCCTCGTTGAAGCTCTCCAATCCGAGGATGTCACAAGCGCTATGGCTGGAAGCCAGACGTACCGCCGAGAGGCGCGAGCCTTGATCGATCACACGTGCGATGATCTGCCAGAGTGCCAATTTACCCTGGCGGGTAGAACCCAGAGCTGCCTGAATTCCCAACTGGCGAGCCAGATCGTAAACTACCCAGACGGCCCCGCATGACAAACCCTGCTGCAAGGAGACATCGCGCAGCGATGCCAACGCCATCAGATCGCCTTTGTGTTGCAGCGCCAGCTTGATAGCCTCAATTTCCTGTGGGGTGCACCCGGAGATATTGGCGACTGTACGGTGTTTGACCTTGCCGTCAACGCGAAAGGAATCACGCAGGAGGTGCCGAACGTACTTGCCGGATTTACCTGTATCTACATGCATAGTGGCCACATTATAGCAGAAATAAAGCATAAAGCAAGGACGATATTAAACACATACGCGAATTTTAGTGGCTACACACAAAAGTGAAAAACATACATAAAATATTCTAAATAAAAGAGTTACGTAAAAACGCCCATGGAACATCCGTTTTAACAACAAACCATCGCTCAGCCAGTGTGGGGTTCTGCGGGCTGGCGTACATCCGCAGAACTTCTATGGCGGTGTTCTTTTTCGCCCGCTTGGCGACATGGGAGACCTCATAGTGGCCCAAGGAAAATATGCTGATCGCCACCAGCACAATGCCCAAGGCCACGGCCGCAAGCACGAACACGCCCAACACCTTCAGCACGACATTCAGTAACGATTTCATGGGTTTGCCTTTCACTAAACAATCCTGCGTTCGGAACACCCGAACGTTCAATACGGATAGGTTTAGCACCCGATGCGGACAGTTATTGTCCGGGGCGCTCCCGGGCCACAGACGTATCGAGAACGCCGACAACGGGGAACTGCACCACACGATCCCAATCACAATTTATTTGATTAAGATTATTGGGTAAGGTCTGGCGAAGCGGGGCCGACAAAGGGGCTTACGGGCGGTCGTCTGCACGTTGCGTCACGCCTCTCGGAAATATCCTTTGGAATACCCTATCGGCCGGAGTATAATAGGGTTATGGCAAATTTGATCAATACAAAGTGTCCGCGCTATTAACCGCATCTTTCGTCTGAATTAAAAATATGGGAATCTGATGTCGTCACAAGCATAAGGAGTATGACGATGACATCGGAATCAAACATTAGTCGCAGCCGGGCGAGGTGGTACAGCCGTGAGTTCCGCGCGCTATCGGTGGCCCGGCAGGTGGAAAGCGGCTTGAATGCCGCAGCCTTCTGCCGACAGGAGGGAATTAGTTCCAAAACG
>JAKAVW010000400.1 GCA_021827445.1 Pseudomonadota bacterium | reverse complement strand
CAGCGCTTCGCCGACACCGCCGGCCTGGTAATCGAGCGCCCGCGCCTGCCGGAGGAACAGGACGGTCTGCTGTGGTTTTGCGAGCGTTGCAACCATAAGCTCTACGAGGAATATTTTCATCTGGAAAACATCGAAACCCAGTTCCCGTCGGTGTTTGACCGGTTCTTTGGCAGCCTGGAGCACCGCACCTGCAAGCAATGCGGGGCGGTGATGGAAGCCCCCAGAAAAAAGCAGCAGTAAAACCATTCTCACCCTCCGTGCCTATTCCCGTGAAAACCGCCACCTGTTCCGGTCTCAAATCCGCCGCCTTTTCCGGCAGGAAAACCACCAGTGATGCCGTTCGAAGCCCGCCACCACCCGGCCTGACCTTAATCAGCCGATATAAATTAGAATCGATACCACGTGAAGTGTGGCTACTTTCGGCCACAAGCGGTTATTGGGAATAAAGCAATAATTGAAGCTAAGCAAGAACTATTGCCAATTCATATGGAGTCTGATGAAATGAAAATCAAAGGCCGTTCTGTTAGTCGGATCATTTTCATCGCAATGAGTACTGCCAAAATAGGCGTGGTTTTCGCTGCTGCGCCAGTAGATCCAAGTTCTGCAAATGCGTCCACTGCCGCTACTAATGTTGTGACGGTCAAGGTCACTCCCGGTTTAACAGGAAGACTCAAGGCAATGGAGAGCACGTTTTGCGGCGGTTTCGCTGACGATGATATGACATTAATTGTCTCTGAAGGTTCGAAAACTCTAGAAGAGCATCCATTTTGCAGTTCTTACGGTAAAGCCACTGCAAATGTAGTCACTGACGCACATGGAGTCAGTTACATACTCCTGGATTTTGGTGTAGGTCGAGGCACTAATGCAGTAACAGAGTATCTCGATGTATTTCCCGTTGAAAAGAATATGGTTGAATATGCACAGATGCCATTATCTGAGGGGGCAGGTCCCGTGTCACGTTGGTACTACGATTACGAAGTCGTTTCACCTCCGTCGGGCGGCATAGTGGTGACATTCAACTTACGAATTTACCGGGACGGGCCTATCTGGATTACCTTACCTGAGAAGATACGCTCCATTTGTATTGGAACAACCCATCAAAATGGCGCCGTGGTGTTTCGATCTACAGATAGAGTTTTCTAATGGACATACGCACTACTTTTTGAGCGGCTGCTATGGGTCGGAACCAGCCTTCGCAAAATGTGCCCCTGATGCTTCAATTTGTACTTCTAGGCGTGGTGCTTATGGAGCGTAGCGGGCGGCGGTTTTGGCACCGTAATGCCTGGCGGCTTTCGGAGCATAGGCAATGGCGGAATTCGACCGTAATACTCATCCCGCTCTCATACCAGCAGGAGAGCGTGATTGACAGGCAGCAAGCAGGACATTGCCCGCTCAATAATCCAGATGCGTACCTCCTTGATACCCTCTCCCTTTGAAGGGAGAGGGTGGGGGTGAGGGTTGATATGAAACATTTCGCAAGAAACCTACGTCACAATCAGACTGACGTGGAAAATCTCTTATGGCGGCACATTCGTAACCGCCAATTGGGCGGTTTCAAATTCAGGAGACAATACTGGATCGAAAACTACATTGTGGATTTCGTCTGTGTTGAAAAACGCACAGTCATAGAGCTTGATGGCGGTCAGCACGCTAATGACACGATGACCGAAAACGACCGGCAACGAACCGGGCTTCTGGAAAGCCGTGGTTTCAAAGTGTTGCGGTACTGGAATAACGAAGTAATCCACAACACACAGGCGGTATTGGAAAACATCTTGACGGTCCTGCAAAATACCACCCCTCACCCTCCCCTCTCCCCTCAGAGGGACGAGGGTCAGAATATACAAGCCCCTCAGTTAGGCTCTCCCATCAGAGGGCAGAGTAAACAAGGCCATGACATTTAAGATTGACATCCACACCCACATCCTGCCGGAGAACTGGCCGGACCTGAAGGAGCGCTACGGCTACGGCGGCTTCATTCAGTTGCAGCACCACGGCCCCGGCTGCGCGCGCATGTTGCGCGACGGCCAGTTGTTCCGTGAAATCCAGGCGAATTGCTGGGACCCGCAAACCCGCATCAAGGAATGCGACGCCCACGGCGTCAACGTGCAGGTGCTGTCCACCGTGCCGGTGATGTTCAGCTACTGGGCGAAACCGCAGCACGCGCTGGACTTGGCCAGGATGCTCAATGACCACATCGCCAGCGTGGCGGCGGAACAACCGCGCCGCTTCGTGGGCCTCGGTACCGTGCCGTTGCAGTCATCGGAATTAGCCATCCTGGAGCTGGAGCGCTGCGTGCAGGAACTGAAGTTTCCCGGGGTGCAGATCGGCTCCCATGTGAATGGCATGAATCTCGATGATCCCGCGCTGTTTCCGGTATTCGAGGCCGCACAAGAACTTGGCGCGGCAATCTTCGTACACCCCTGGGACATGCTTGCGAAAGAACGCACGCAGAAATACTGGACACCCTGGCTGGTGGCCATGCCGGCAGAAACCTCCCTGGCCGTGTGTTCCATGATCTTCGGCGGTGTGTTCGAGCGCCTGCCGAAACTGCGCGTGTGCTTCGCCCACGGTGGCGGTGCCTTCCCGGCCACCATTGGGCGCATCGAACACGGCTTCCAAGTGCGTCCCGACCTCTGTGCCGTGGATAATAAAGTAAACCCCATGAGCTATCTGGGGCGCTTCTACGTGGATTCCCTGGTGCACCATCCCGGGATGCTGCAATACATGATTGATCTCATGGGTGCGAACAGTATCGCCCTTGGCAGTGATTATCCTTTCCCGCTGGGCGAGCAGATCCCCGGCAAGTTGATTGAATCCA
>JAKAVW010000399.1 GCA_021827445.1 Pseudomonadota bacterium | reverse complement strand
CTCGTTACCTCTGTGTTTTTCGGACATCGAAGACCCACGTCGCCCTCAGGGAAGACGTCATCGCCTGCAGGTCGTGTTGGGTATCGCGGCGGGGGCCACCCCCTGTGGCATGTCCGGCTACAAGTCTATGGCAGACTGGGCCGGCGGACTCGGGCAGCAAGCACGGGAACGCTTTGACTGTCGACGCGAGAACAAACACTATGTCGTTCCTAGCGAATTTGTGATTCGCGATTGTCTGGTGCGGGTCGAACCGGGGACGCTGGGTCGGGCGCTCAACCTCTGGAATCAGGCATGGGGGATGCAAGACAGCGCGTTGGCCATTGATGGCAAGACCATGAAAAATGCGCTCGACGAGACCATCTGTCAGACACATATTCTGAGCGTTGTGGGCCATGAATCAAAAACCTGTTATGCCCAAAAAAAGTGGGCGTCTTACCCGTTCACCGTGAAGGGCAACCAACCGACCCTTGAGCACGATATCGCGGTACAATTCGAAAATTGTGGCACTTCCGACTATGTTGAAGTCACCCCCGCAGATCACGGACGTATCGATACTCGCCGAATCTGGTGCAGCACGGCGGTTAATACCTACCTGGATTTTCCCCACGTCGGCCAGGCATTTCGAATAGAACGCGAATGTATCAATAAGAAAACCGGCAAGTGCTCGCTGGAGGTTGCTTTGGGGATTACCAGTCGCACCCAGCAAGAAGCCTCATCGCAACGCGTACTGGAGGTTAATCGCGGGCATTGGAGCATTGAGAGCGTATATTACTGTCGGAGCAGACCATTGGTATTCTCGTTCGTCGGGCGCTGCCAGGGGCTGTGCGGGTCGGCAAAATAGACGCGAATCCCCGTCCGATGTTCGAGCGCCTGATGGCGGGCCATTTCCCTCCCCTGATCGTAGGTCAGGGTCTGTCGAAACGCCTTGGGCAATGTCCGGAGTCGCCGCGTAAATCCCTCCAGAACGGCTTCGGCAGACGCGTCTTCAACTTTGGCCAGGATCACGAATCGGCTGCTGCGATCCACCAATGTACCGATGGCGCTACCGTTAGGTCCCCTTGATGAGGTCGCCCTCCCAATGGCCGGGAATCTCGCGGGCCTGTGCCTCCACTGGCCGTTCCCGGATGGAACGCATGTTCCGTATGCCTCCTCTACGGTCTTTGCCTCGGCTCCGGGGGCGACGCTTATGATGGGCGTAGCGGTACTGGTAGATCGTCTCGTGCGATACCCGGTCCTCCGGGTTCTCCACGCGCAACCTCCCTGCCACCTGCTCAGGAGACCAGTGATGCTCCAGGATCATCGCCTGGACCTGCTGGGTCAAGGGGTTGTCAGGAGCCAACTTGCGAGGCCCACGCTACCGATGCGACCGCGCCCATTCCACACCCTTTACAGCATCGCAGGTCTTACCCACCAAACCCCGACGTATCTCACGACTGACCGTGCTGGGACTCTTTCCTATCTGTCTGGCAATAGCCCGAATACTCAACCCCTCATTCAAGCCGCGCTGGATCTGATTCCTCTGCTCTGACTTTAACTGCTGGTACTTCCTGACCATCTTTCCACCTTCGCGATCCTTCGACCAGAGGTGTTGCACTTTGTTCTAGAGCGCGCCATACCCTAAACTGACGCTATTGCGGTGTGAAATCTGACGTCCAGTTAGGGTATACCTCAAGTGGACATGAGTGCCGTCAGTCGCAGTTAATTTGAGCCGAAAATGCCTGTTGATTGCGAGCACACCGTTTTCAATTGCAAGCCGTTACAAGCTACCCCATGTTGCACATGGATCGGTTTTTTTACTCTGTCTTTTGTATTTTGGAGCGCACCCTCGTTTGCGCGCCTGCAGAACCAGGCTTAAAAACTATCAGCCCACTCAAGTGCCTCAATCTGCAATCTGTTTAGCAGGTCGTAGTTAACGGGCTCTAAGCTTTCCATAAATCTGTTCATTGAATTAATATTTCCATGCTCATTGGCTTCCACCAGAGATAGTAATGTCCCAAGCTTTCCATCACGTATAAGCAGAGCACTCTGTAAACTATCATCAAGATTAAGATGCTCGATAAGGTCTGCCAACGGTTGTGCAAACAGAGCATCCATCAAACTGAGCATGCCCACCATAAAGGCTCGATCCTTTAATGTCATCCAGCCAAGCTTTTTTGCCAGCCCTTCCATGATATATCCCCGCGCGGCTGCCGTATGGACGATCGGATTTGAGCTTAGTTTATTGGTACCACTTTGCTGGGCAAACACCATGATCTGTATCCATCGGCTCAGTTGAATGCGACCCATCCTAATAATAGCTTCTCGCAAAGTAGAAATTTTATTTGGCGCACGCAACATGGCCGCGTTGATCATTTTTAACAGCCGGATTGCTAAATCAGGTGATTGCTTCAACGCATCCTCGAGCTGGTCAGTTTCCGCATCTGATAATATCAGACTGAGCAGATTAAGGAGCACCATTGTCGAAGGCTGAATAGACTTGCCGTAGAGAATAGTTGGCCTCTCAAAAAAATAACCCTGAAACATATCGAAACCTAACTCTCGACAAAATTCATATTGCTCAGGGGTGCTGACCTTTTCAGCCAATAGGCTACAGGTATATGATTGCAGCTTACTTTTTATCTCAATGACTTTAGCTTTGGAGATTGCCAGCATATCAATCTTTACCACACTAATGAGTGGCAGAATGGTTTCATGGTCTCTAGCAGCCCGTCGGTTTTAGCTTCGGACTGCCACCCATCCCCCCCCATGGTTTTTTGAAAACGCCATTTTTTAGGTGATTTTACCCATTATTGCCCTATATTTTGCTGTTTTCTTCATTTTCCTGT
>JAKAVW010000398.1 GCA_021827445.1 Pseudomonadota bacterium | reverse complement strand
GAATCCAGTGGGTTCCGAACCGGGTGGCGATATCGGTCAGGATAATGGCGTTGGGGTGGGCCATCAGCCGCCGCCTCCCGTATTGGCAAAGACCATGGCAAGGGCTGCGTCGATGAGGATCACCAGGGTGATGGACACGACTACCGAGCTGGTCGTTTCCCGGCTCAGGCTAGTGGTGTTGGGCTTCACCTTAAGACCATGAAAGCCCGCGATCCACGCAATCAAAATGCCGAAGATCGCGCCTTTGGCAATGCCCAGCCACAGATTAAAACTGGGGACCACGATAGGCATTTGTTCGATAAAGAAGCTGGTACTGATGCCGAGCTCCATTTTGGCCACGAGCATGGCCCCGAAGAGTCCCACCATGTCGGTCCAGAGGACGAGCAGCGGCATTACCAGCGCCAGGGCGATGACCTTGGGCAGAATCAGGCGGCGGATCGGGGGGATGCCGAAAGTGCGCAGGGCATCCAGTTCTTCGGTGACGCACATGGCGCCGATTTGCGCGGTGAAGGCAGAGCCGGAACGCCCTGAAAGAATGATCGCGGTAATCAACGGGCCGAACTCACGCAGGATGCTCAGGCCGGCAATGTTGACGATATAAATATTGGCGCCGTATTGGGCGAGGGTCGAGGCCGACTGAAAAGAAATCACCACGCCGATGAGGAAGCCGATCAGGGTGAGGATGGGCAGTGAGTTCGGACCGGTATTGACGATGGTGGCGGAGATTTCGCGCCACGGAAAGCTGCGCGGGTGGCGCAGTCCGCGCCCGAACTCCAGCAAAAGGGCACCTATGAGCAGAAAAAGTCCCCAGAGGTCGTGTCCCGTTTCGATCAGGAATGCACCAAGCTGATCAAGAAACTGCCAGGAGCGCCGGGGTGGGGCGGTAACCGGCGGAATCTGCGCCAGACGGGCGAAGATGCTACGATGCTGGTCCTCCATCCGGATATTTTCCGGCAACTGGCTGCCCCAGGCCTGCCAGAGCAGGAGGCCCCCGGCGCTGTCGAGGGCCTCGATGGCGGAGAGATCCCACAGTATTTCCGGGGTTATGTTCCGCAGCGCCGCCTCTTGCGCCGCAAAATTGCCACCGAGACGCCGCAGGGTCCAGCGCCCGCTGAGGCGCAAAGTCTGGCCGTCGCGTTCCCAGTTCGGTTGCTGCTGTGCGTTACTTTCCATCATGCGCGGGTCCGGGCTTTTCTCGGTCATTCCTTGGGTTATACTCGGCGACTGATGTTTGCAGGAGTACACGGATGGCTATTGTTGCACGAAGTTCCGGCTTCACCCAATGGTTTCAGCGCTGGCCCGCGCTGCTGCTGGTCGCGCTGCCGCTCGGCGCCTGCAGCGCATTTCCGGCGCACCATCCGGAGGTGCAATTACTGAGCATCCAGCCGGAGTCGGTGGGACTGGTCTCGCAGACGTTTTTGCTGTCGCTCAAGGTCAGCAACCCCAACGACAATGCGCTCCACGCCAAGGCGGGGGAGGCGCGTCTGTATGTGCAGAATCGGCAGGTGGCTTATGGGTTGCTGGATAAGCCGGTCGATGTGCCTGCCTACGGCAGCGCCACGGTGAATATCCCGGTGACGGGCAATTTTCTGACATTGCTGGGGGAACTCGGCAGGGTCAGCGCCAGGGCTGGGCTCCCTTATGCAGTCAAAGGTTATCTAGTGACTGGCATGCTTGATATGCGGATACCTTTCACCGTCACTGGGGCTTTGCATCTGCCGCTGTCGCCGAGCCCCAGCGCAGTTTTGCCTTGAGTGCGAGGTGATCGGAGAGGGGTTCGGTGATGGTTTCAATCGCCGTAAATTCCAGGTCTGGGCTGCAGAGGATGTGATCGAAGGAAAATCGTGGTGACCAACTGGGAAAGGTGGGCGGGCTCCAGGGCGGCGCCTGCAGGCCACTTTCGTTGAGGAGCATGCGCATTTCCGGGGAGCGTGCCGTGCAGTTCAGGTCGCCCATGAGAATGAGATTCGGGCGTCCGCGCAGGCGTTGGGCGAGATCGCGTATCTGACTGAGGCGCGCGTGACGGCTGAGGCCGAGGTGGGTGATGATCACGGTCAGGGCGCTTCCACCAACATTGAGCCGGTTTTCCAGCATGCCGCGCCCTTTCATAAAGCTAGGCAGGGAATGCGCTATGGTCTCTTCAATGGGCCAGCGGGAGAGAATGCCGTTGCTGTGCTGGGCGAAGTCGCCAAAGTTACGGGTACGTTGTTGCGCCCAGTAAGGGAAATGGGCGCGGTCAGCGAGAAAACCCGCCTGATTGACATACTGGCTGCGAAAAGAGCCCGCATCGACCTCATTGAGTCCGGCGATGTCGGTTTCCTCCAAAATCAGGGCGATCCGCTCCAGGTTGCGCAGACTCTGGCCGTGGGGCATCACATACTTCCAGCCATGCAGGAGCATGTGCCGGGCGCGATGGGAACCGATGCCCACCTGGATATTGAAAGAGGTGACCGTAAACTCTGAGGGGTCAGTCATGGTCGAGTTCAATATCGAGTTCCTGCCAGGCAGCGCCATCCCCCGCGACTATAAAGGCGCGCAGGACGATCACCCCTTTGATGTCTGCAGCCAGTAATATCTGATAGGGCGTGTTGGTGGGGACGCTGTCCGCGATGGGTGTGGCGGCATGGGCATAACGCCCGAAAGGCGTTTCGCCGCGGGACCGGATTACCGCGAGTACCGCGGCAAAGTCTGCTGGCGGGCAGGGATAGACGGAGATGGGCACGTCGGCGATAGCGCCGATAAGTCCTTCGCCAACACCGGATTGCAGGTCTGCAAGCAGGGCGTTGGCCAGGGTGCGTGGCAGTTTCAGGCGCTTCACGCGCAGAC
>JAKAVW010000031.1 GCA_021827445.1 Pseudomonadota bacterium | reverse complement strand
ATCGCTACCAGCCGCGACTTTTTATCGTAACTGGGGTTTTTCTAACCGGGATCAGCACCTGGATCATGACCAGTTACAGCCTGTATATCAGTCCCGCCTGGATTATTTATCCCGGCATTGTCCGGGGAATCGGCATGGGGATGATCTTCGTGCCCCTCACCGTCATCGCCTTCGACACCCTGCCGCTTGCGGTATCGGCGGAGGCCAGCGGCATTTTCAACCTCGCTCGCACCCTCGGGAATTCCATCGGTATCGCCATCGACGGTACCGTGCTCACCGATGAGACCCAGATCAACTGGAACCAGTTGGGCGGACACATCAATACCTTCAGTGCGGCGCTGCCGAATTGGCTGCAGGCCAGCGGCTTGGCACCACAGGATCCCCGTGTCTGGGCATTGCTCGGACATACCTTGTTTAGTCAGGCCGAAATGGTTGGCTTCCTGGACGTCTTTCAGTGGATCACCATCCTCTTCTTTTGTTTGCTGCCCCTGGCATTGCTCATCCCTAGGCGTGTTTTTCCAACAGATTGACGTCGAGGCGTTGAGAGGACGGGGGTAAGAATGGACAGCAAGAGCGCCCGGAAGCCGATATTGGAGGTATAAGCCCGTTAAAGGTCTCCATGCTTTTTTGCAGTTTACGAAATCGCCTTTGTCAAAATTAGCGTGATCGGTATTCCGACGCTATCAGTTGACCGAACCCAGCAGGATAACCTCAATCTCCTCAATGATTTCTTCCTGACGCAGGGCGTTGCTTCGACGTACCAAGGCTGCAGACTGTTCATCCAGATGCCTTACGGCACCGTCGAGATGCAGTACCCGGCGCTGATTTTCGGCCATCAGGGAGACATAGGCGATCTTATGGATGACGGCGAACAGGTACTGTTCTACGAGTCCGGCGAAAAACGCCTTGGGCGGCAGGTTCAGTAGTGGAGGGTAGGGCAAGGGACGAGGGGTGTGAAGACGTTGCTGGAAAGGCGGTAACAACGGCTTAATCAAGGGTTCTTGGGCATCTGGCGTATGATATAACGCAATGAGCGGGAAGGGGCCGTTCTGGGTCTGCAAAGTGGTGAGGGTTCGGATGAGCTGACGCAGAACCTCTTCCACTTCTTCCGCCACGCTGGCCCCGCCGATGATCGCAGCAAGCCGTGGATCCTGTTCCAGGCGGCTGCCGAGTTTGCGGCCCACAATCACCAGCCGGTGGATCATGCCAACGCGGGGTTCTCTCAAGACATTCCCCAGAGACTCATTGAAATCGCCGCAAAATCCCCGTTCCGAGCCGAACAACACGCATATCTGCGGGACTTGGGGAGCGGTAGTGCTCAGGAGGTCGGGGTAATGCCCCAGAAAATCGTTCGCCACAGCCTGCATCTGGCCGACGGCCTCCCGCTGGGCCTCGAGAAAGCGCGTGAGCTTGCGGGTTTCCATATATGCCAGGGTTTTCATGGCGTTCATGATGCTGCTAATGTCCCCGAGTGCGAGGAGATGCTGCTCCACTTCATGGCGCCGACTCATGTTCCCGTCTCGCTGGTCGGCTTTCCCAGCCATTGGGTTACGGCACCGACCCATGCGTCTCGGGGAGTGTCCAGAGAGAGGCCCGCGTGCTCTACCTCTTTTTCCAGGAGTTGCATACGGGTGGGAATATCCTCTGGTGGCGTGTCCGCGAACAGCCCTTCATTGAAGGCCACCAGCCAGGCGAGCTGATACTCGATGGATTGGGGCGAGAGACGGTCTTGCTTGAGAATCTCGCGCAATGTACGCCCCCGTCGTATGGCCGCCTCCATGGAGGCTTCCAGGTGTGCCCCGAAACGGGTGAATACCTCAAGCTCCAGAAACTGGAGGTAGTCTAGCTTCATCCGCCCGGCCTCTTCCTTGATGCGGGGGTGCTGGGCTTGACCGCCGATGCGGGAAACCGACTTGGCGATGTCGATGGCCGGACGGAACCCGCCGGCGAAGAGGTTTCGGTCGAGATAAATCTGCCCATCCGTGATGGAGATGAGGTTGGTGGGGATGTAGGCCGCGATTTCACCTTGCAGGGTCTCCACGATAGGGAGCGCCGTCATGCTTCCGCCTCCCTCAGCCGCGTTGAGACAGGTTGCCCGCTCTAGCAGTCCGGCATGCACCGAAAAAATGTCCCCCGGATAGGCCTCGCGCCCGGGTGGTCGGCGGAGCAACAAGGAAAGTTCGCGATAGGTCTTGGCGTGGGTGGTGAGATCGTCGTAGACCACCAGGCTGTCCCGCCCTTGCCGCATCCAGAACTCGGCGATAGCGCAGCCCGCGAAGGGGGCCAGATGCTGCAGGCCGGGCAATGCACTGGCTTCGGCGACCACCACGGTCGTGAAGTCAAGGGCTTCGTACTGTCGCAGGGTCTCGATGGTGTTGACGACCGTAGAGCGTTTTTGGCCGATGAGCACATACACGCAGTAGACACCCTTACCGCGCTGGTTGATGACAGTATCCAGGGCCACCGAGCTGCGGCCCAGGCCTTCGTCGCCGATGACCAACTGGCGTTGACCTTTACCGATGGGGATCAGCGTATCGATGATCTTGATGCCAGAGTACAGAGGCGTGTGCACGAAATCGCGCACCGTGATGGGCGGAGACCCCGTTTGCAGCGGATACCACGCCGCAGCTTCGGAAGCCGCCGTGCCATCCAAAGGGGTGCCTAGGGGGTCGATAATGCGCCCCAGCAAATCGTTGCTTACTGGAATGCGCAAGGTTCCCCGGGATGATCGCACGGCGGTGCCCGAGGTGAGCGCCTCAGTTTGATGCAGGAGTACTGCACCAACCTGTCCCTCGGCCAGATCGAAGACCATCCCACGGCTGCCATCGGCAAAATCGAGGATTCCTTGCATGGCGGCGGAAGGAAGGCCGCTGGCCCAAGCGATCCCATCGCCCACCGATATCACACTCCCCTCTTCGGTAAAGCGCAGGCCGGGACCATAGTGTTCCAGCCAGGCCGCCTGCTTGCGCAGGGGACCTGAAGACAGGGTGTCCTCACCGTTGTTCATCGGAAAATTCCGCAAAGGCCCCGAGTTCATCCCGTAGATTGGCCCGCAGCGCCCAATCCCCTATGGTGATACGCACGCCAGCCAGCAACTCCTTATCCTCCTCGTAGGCAAAGGGAGGCACTCTTTCCAGGAGCGCCGCCAAAGAATGCTCTAGCACTTGACGGCTGGCTTCATCCAGGGGGAAGGCGCTGACGACGCGAGCGGCGTCGCCGCTTTTGGCGGCGGTGTTCAAGCGGTCCTTGGCCTCCGGGGATAGGTTGGGAAGCTCCTTGAGCAAGAATTCCAAGAGCCGACGTTCCGTTTCCGACCCTGCCACCGCAGACAGGAGGCGGGTGGCGAACTGAGTCGCATGAGCCAAGGCAGCCTGTTCGATGCGGATGCGCGTGGCCTCGGCATCGCGCGCCGCAAGCACTCGTGCCTTTTCGCGCTCCTGTTCCAGAGCACTCTGCAATGCTGCCAACCGACGCGCGCTCTCTGCTGCGATCTCTTTGTCCAGCGTTTCATGGGCCGCCTGCCGCTCCTTTTCCCACTGGCTGAGCCGGTTTTCATACTGCGCTTTGAGTGCTTCAGCTGCGGTTTGCATCGCCTTGGCGTCGGCGAGGATTTTCTCCACCGCCGCTCGTCGGCGAGCGATCACTTCCAGCACGGGACGATAAAAAAAATGCTTCAGTATCCAGATCAGGATGAGGAAGTTGACGATTTCCAGGAAGAAGGTGGACCAGCTTACTTCCAATGCAAATGTCCTTTCCCGACAGATCCTGCAGCGCCTGCTATCCCCTTCAATGCTTGTTTCAGGATCATTTTATCAGGTAGGCGAGCAGCGGATTGCGGAACATCACGATGAATACGATAACCAGGACGTAGATCGCCAGAGACTCGATCATGGCCAACCCGATGAACAACGTACGCATAATGGTGGACGCCGATTCCGGTTGCCGGGCCAGGGCATCCAAGGCAGCGGCGATGGCCCGGCCCATGGCGATCGCCGGCCCCAGTACACCGATGGCGATCGCCAAGAGACTGGCCACGGTGGACGCCAGCGTGAACCAGGTCATTGCCGTCATGAATCACTCCTTTCTTGTGGGGTTCGCTCTTGCTGCTGAATCCCGCCGACTATATAAACCAGTGCCAGCATACCAAAGATATACGCCTGCACCAGCGCCTCCACGATGTGCAGCATGAGGATGGGTATGGGTACCAGGAGACCTGCCACTAACACGATCAGCAGCGCGGCCAGTTCGAGGCTCATCATGTTGCCGAACAGGCGCACGGCCAGGGTCAAGGTGCGGGTGATCTCGCTGAGGATGTTGAAAGGTAGAAGAAAGGAGGTCGGAGACAGATAGTGCCGAAGGTATCCCTTTATCCCCTGGTTACGAATGCCGAACCAATGTACCGAGAAAAACACCAGGATAGCCAGTGCCGAGGTAGCCGAAAGATCATCGGTCGGCGAATGCACGCCAGGGATCAGGCCACTCAGATTGGCCACCACGAGGAAGATCCAGAGGCTGCCAATAAAGGGAAGCAGTTCGGTGGTCTGCTCTGGAGCTAGCTCGTGGATGGCGTTTTCCATGGTACTCACTATGCCCTCTGCAGCGGTCTGCACCATGCCAGGTTTGGCCTGCAGGTGACGGGTCACCGCCCAGCTCAGGCCTCCTAAAACCGCCATAATGACCCAGGTGACGAGCACCGTTCCGGAAATGGAAAGCGGACCGATCTGCAGAACAGGTACGCTGGTCATGGTGCTTTGTTGCATGTCCTAGTCCTTGATGAAGCGATAGACATTGAAGGCACCGATTACCACGCCGAGGAAAATGAGGCTCAGGGTCCAATGTATGGAGTACCCGCCGGACAGGCTGTCCAGCCAGTTTCCGAGATAAGCGCCTGCAACCGGCGGCAGCACGAGCAGTAGTCCGAGTGTCCCCAGGTAGAAGGTCTGAGCGAGCAGGCTGGTATGCTCCCTTTGCGCCTTTTTCATGCTCAGGGTCTGCTGCTTCACGCGCTTGAGCAACCGTTCGTAACCGGTCATCCCACCGCGCTCTTTTGCCGGGACATTTCCCACATCCGTTTCAGGACTTGTTCTTCCATATGGCGAAGGCTTTCCTTCATGGTTCGTAATTGGTTTTCCTCTTCCAATAATTGCCTTTCCAAAGCGTCGGCAATGCGTTCGTAGTCGTCATCCAACAGATAGCGGCGGGTGCTGATGGACAGGCTGTCCTTATAAAAATAGAGCACTCCCCCAGGGCTGGCCAGGTATCGCCAGTTTTGGTCCACCCCCCGAAATCGCGCCAAACCCGGCGCCAAAATGGTCATCATCCGCCCATGGCCAGCGAGGATGCCGAAACTCCCCGAAGCATCTTCCCCTACGAAGGATAGCACCTCACCGATCCGCTCGCTTCGGGTGGCCGACGAGAGAACCAAGGTAAACATCCTCATAGTGGTGTTTCCCCCATGGATCCCCGCATGTAACAGTGTTCCTCGGAGACATCATCGAAATGCCCGGCCAGGAATGCCTCGCAGTCGTTCAGGGTCTGTTCCAGCGGGACCGATACTCCATGGAGTCCGGTATGGGAGGCGGTCACCCAAAAGGGCTGGGTCAAATAGCGTTGCAACTTGCGCGCGCGCATCACAATAAGGCGATCCTGGGAGGAAAGTTCCTCCACGCCCAGCATGGCGATGATGTCTTCCAGTTCGTGATAGCGCGCGAGATGCTCCCGCACGCCCTCGGCAACGGTGTAGTGGCGTTCACCCAGGGTGTGGCGGTCCATGAGTTTGCTGCCCGACTGGAGTAAGTCCACGGCAGGGTAAATGCCTTTTCCCGCCTGGCTCCGGGAGAGGATGACGGTGGTGTCCAGATGGCTCAGTATGGTATTCACGGCGGGGTCGGTCATGTCGTCCGCCGGCACATATACCGCCTGTACCGAGGTGATGGCGCCTTGGTGGGTGGACAGGATACGGTCCTGCATCTCCGCCACTTCGGTGGACAACGTGGGTTGGTAGCCCACCGTCGCCGGCATCCGTCCCAGCAGGCTCGATATCTCGCTGCCTGCCTGCACGAAGCGAAAGACGTTATCCATCACGAACAAAACTTCCTTTTGCAGAGAGTCGCGCAGATATTCGGCGTAGGTCAGGGCCGAGAGGCCCACGCGGAACCGTATCCCCGGGGATTCGTCCATTTGCCCGAAGATCATGACCGTATGGGCCATGACGTTAGCCTGCTGCATCGCGTGCCACAACTCATGCCCCTCCCGGACGCGCTCTCCTACCCCGGCAAATACCGATACTCCCTGATGGATGGTGGCCATGGCATGCATGAACTCCATGATCAGTACCGTCTTGCCCACCCCAGCACCACCAAAAAGGCCGGTTTTGCCACCTTTGACGAAGGGACAGAGGAGGTCTACCACCTTGATGCCCGTCTCCAATATGGTGCCGGTACCAACGGCATCCCGGAGGGGTGCGGGCTGTTTGCGGATAGGGCTGAAGGTGGTTGCTTCAAGGGGTAGTCCTCCGTCCAGGGGTTCCCCAAAGAGGTTCAACAGTCGCCCCAGGCAGGCCGGGGATACGGGCACTTGCAGGGGGGCGCCGGTATCGTAGACCGGCGTGCCGCGTTGTATGCCTTCGGTACCATGCATGGCTATGGCCCGTACATGGCCCGCATCGAGCTGCTGATGGACCTCAAAGAGGTATGGTTCCTGTTCCACAATCGCGCGTAATGCCCGACCCAAGGGAGGCAAGGGCTTGCAGGCGATCGTGGCCACTGGCCCATGCACCTCGGTGATGGTACCGATAGCTATCTTGTCTTTGGGACTTCCATCCACTCGCAGTCCTTCCGTCTTGCAATAATGGTAACTGGTGTGTTCGTGCCCCGTCGGTCGCACTAGCAGCACCGGGGTGTTTGCCATAACGACATATGCCCTCTGCGACGCTGCCGAGCAACAAGCGGTTTTACCCCGCGTCGCCCGTGGCCGCCTACCACCGTCAGGTCAGAGGGCCATTGCTTGGCTTCTTCGGTGATCATGTTGGCTAGCGTGGCCTGTTGGCCCCTGCTTCCGCCATGACGCCAGTCTGTCTGGCTTGGGAGATCGCCTGTTCCAGAATTCGCCTTCCTTCCTCGTCAAAGAACGCTATAGCCTCGCCGCCGTAGAAATAATAGCCATGAAGTATAGATCGGCAAGGCAGACTAGCTAAAATACCTATGATGACCGTTTGCCCGACATTCACGGGACCGCTCTGACGGCCCTGTTTCTCAAAATGGCTTACGCAGTTCTGGGCGTCATCCTCGGAATGGTCTACCTGCGCTTTGAACGTGGATGGTCGGGGGCGGTGCAGCGCCGGATTCTGGGTTTCGATTTCGGCTTGGGCGTCATTGTCCTCACTGCTGCAGCATTCCTGCGTTGGTTTTCCTAATCGGCAGAGGTGCCTGGCTACCTCCGTGCTCGAATCATCTTCACCCTTTACTGACATCTCTGCCGAGATAAGAGGGAACGACCGACTCCAGGGATCTGGCCTGTAGCCCGAATATAGCGGGGAAACAAGATCCCGTGCAGATATTATCCACAGAAAGCGAGAGCAAATTGTCGCGGGTAAGCAGTTGACCAGGCAGTTTTTCCAGAACCATGGCCTGCATCATGGCTACCCAGTCGGGGAGACCAATGATGGCCTTGTTGGTGCCGATAAGACTTTGGGTATAAGCCACCAAATCCCGCAACGTGTAAGCCTTTGGGCCGCAAAGGTCGTAAATCTGGCCGTAGGTCCCCGGGTTACTCAAAGCCTCGACATAGGCATCTGTCACGTTCTCCACCCAGACAGGTTGCATCTTGGCGTTTGGCTTGGCTAGCGGCAGGAAGAAAGGAATACGCCGCAGCAGGTTGGCAAAACGATTGAAGAAGCTGTCCCCCTCGCCAAAGATAACGGAGGGGCGGAATATGGTTACCATCAGAAGCCCGGCGCTGTCCTTACCAGCTTGGTGGACGGCTTCCTGGCCGATACCCTTCGAGCGTTGGTAGGCGCTGGGGCCGGCAGGGTCTGCGCCCAGAGCGCTCATATGCAGTAAGCGGGGCATGCCTACTTTGACGCAGGCATTCGCTACCAGGCGCGGTAATTCACTGTGCGCAATATGGAAATCCCCGCGTTTGTGCTCATTGAGGATGCCTACGAGGTTGATGACCGCATCCCTGCCACGAAAATGAGTCTCCAACGTGGCAGGATCGTAGATGTTGGTCTCAAAAAGCTCCACGCCAGGCAGGACTAGCAGGGTTTCCCGGTGCTGTTCGCGGTTGCGCGTGAGGATGCGCGTTTGTACGCCCTGCTGGCTAAGCCTTGCTGCGATATGTCGACCCACAAAACCGGTGCCACCGAGGATACAAACTTTAGATATTATCATATCATTTCTCCCTTGTTTTAAGAGGGGTGAATAAGGCCGAGAAGTCTCACTCTAGCGCCAGCCACAACTGGACTAAGCCCCAGGACTTCTCCAGTTCTCCTTGTACCTGATCCGCTTCCTATGCTGCCCGGCCGTGAGACGACTCTGGGCCAAGGACAGGGCTGTGGCCGAGAACTCCACCCCGACTCTGCTACTTGAGAGTGGCAAGTTTTAGTCAGAGGAATTGATGAACCACCACAATATTGCACCGACCAGAGTGGGTGTCCTCTCGCACTTAGCCTGCGGTTGCCGCCCTCAAGAGCGGGGAGGACATTCACAATATATCAATTTGTATGCTTTATATATATCGCAGTCGACAATGGAATTTACCCACCAAAAATTATTATATAGTGTGATATGGAGACGTGTTTCCTATGTGACGAAATACTGTACGGTTTGGGCCGCTGGCTGCGGGCAGCCCGCTACGTCGGGATGGGTGCCACGGTAGCGGGGTATGCAGTTTGAGTACCGGATTTTCTGATTGTCCCCCAGGTCGTTACCCTTATGCTTCTGAGGGCCGGATAGATTGTTTCACCGCGCATCCCACCGGCCCATCAACGGGAAGAGCTGATGCGGCGCCAGCGCCGTAGCAGCCATTTCCTCATCTCCTCAAGGATCAGCATGCCCCCCGCGAAGAACACTGCGAAAAGCCAGACTTCGGGGGCGAGGCCGCGGGTCTGTAAGATGCGGTTGCCCCAGGAGCTGTAGTTGATCAGGAGGATGAGCGCAAACTCCACCGCGAGGCCGATGAACAGGAGCCGGTTGGAGAAGAACCCGAGTGCGAAGATCGAGTCGCGTGGGCTGCGGCAGAGGAAGACGTTCACTCCCTGCATGACCACGATGGTCGTCAGACAGGCGGTGGTGGCCTGCAGGTACAGGGGATCGGTGGGCGCGAGGATCTGGCCGTAGTGCCAGCCGTTCCCGAGCACGAAGAAAAAGGCTGCCATCGAAGCGATGGCCTCGATGGAGCCGAGAAAGAGATAATTGCGGGCGATCAGGGGCCAGGTGAAGAGGTGCTCGTGCGGCTTGTGCGGCGGTAGCTGCATCACGTAGGGGGCAGGTTTTTCGGCGCCCAGGGCAAGGGCGGGCAGGGTGTCGGTGCCGAGATCGATTGCGAGGATCTGGATCACTGTGAGCGACAGGGGGATATTGAAGAGCGCGAAGGCCAGGTAAGGGATCAGTTCGGGGAACAGGTGGGTGACGATATAGCTGATGAACTTGCGGATATTCTCGTTGACGGCCCGTCCCTCCTCAATGGCGGCGACGATGCTGGCGAAGTTGTCGTCGAGCAGCACGATGTCCGCTGCCTCCCGCGCCACGTCCGTGCCGCCGATCCCCATGGCAATCCCCACATCAGCTTGCCGCAGCGCCGGCGCGTCGTTGACCCCGTCCCCCGTCACGGCCACGACCCCACCCTCCTGCTGCAGGGCCTTCACGATGCGCATCTTGTCGCCCGCCCCCACGCGGGCGAAAAGCACCTCGGAGCGCCCCAGGGCCAGTTGGAGCTGACTGTCCGGCATGCGCTCCATCTGGATGCCAGTAATGATGCGCGGGATGCCGGTGAGCAGCCCGATCTCCCGGGCGACGGCGAGCGCCGTGTGCGGATGGTCCCCTGTCACCATGATGACCCGGATCCCCGCCGCCTTGCAGGTGGCCACCGCCACCGGGACCTCGGGCCGCGGCGGGTCCTCCAGGCTAACCAGACCCAGGAGCACCAGGTTTTCCTCCAGGTGTCCGGGGTCGTAGGGCTCGGTGACCTCGCGATAGGCGAAGGCAAGCACCCGCAGGCCTTGCTCCGCCAACTCCTCCTGGGCTGCGGTGATGCGCGCCTTGCGCACCGGCCCTAAGGGGCGCAGGCCTGTCTCCGTCTGGATCTGCCGGCAGCGGGGGAGAATGGCCTCGGGGGCACCCTTGCTGTAGAGCATGAGCCCTGCGGGGGTGCGGTGCAGGGTGGAAAGCATTCGGCGCTCGGAGTCGAAGGGAATCTCGTGGACTCGCTCATAGTCTGGGGCCTTCATGATCCCGTCGGCCATCGCCACCAGGGCGAGCTCCAGCGGATCGCCCAGGAACTGGGGCCGGCCACCCTGGGCACCTTTCCTGAGGTTATGGCAGAGCAAGGCCACTTCCAGGAAGCGCTTTTGCATCACCGGGGGGGATTTACGGGCGAGGGCGGCGGGCTCCAGGAAGGCGCCAGCGAGGAAAAGGCGCTTAACCTGCATGCGGTTGAGGGTCAGGGTCCCGGTTTTGTCGGTGCAGATGACGCTGGCGGAGCCCAGCGTCTCCACCGAGGGCAGGTGGCGGATCAGCGCCTTGCGGGCGGCCATGTGCTGGGCCCCCAGGGCGAGCGCCACGGTCACGGTGGGCAGCAACCCCTCCGGCACGTTGGCAACAATGACGCCGATGGCGAACATGAAACTGACCCAGAAGGACAGGCCGATGAACTGCCCCAAAAAGAAGAAACCCGCGCCCAGGACAAGGGAGAACAGCGCGATGATGCGGCTCATGCGCGCGATCTCTTTTTGCAGCGGGGTGGCCCCCACGCGGATGCGCTGGGTGAGGCTCGCGATCTTGCCGAACTCGGTGTGCATCCCAGTGGCGAAGACCACCGCCTTGACCTGTCCCGAGATCAGGGAAGTACCCGCCAGAAGGATGTTGCGGGCGAGGAGCAGAGAAGTCTCTCCGGTAGGCTCTGCGTCGCGCGAGCGAGGCAGCGACTCGCCGGTTACCGTGGCAGTGTCCACCCGCACCGAGAAGGCCTCGATCAGGCGGCAGTCGGCCGGGATCTCGTCGCCCCCGGCGAGGAAGATCAGGTCGCCGGGGACCAGATCCACTGTGGGGATCTCACGGGTCTCGCCGCCGCGCAGCGCCTTCACGCGATGGGACAGGAGCCGCTGGAGGGCGGCCAAGGTCCGTTCCGCCCGGTACTCCTGCCAGAAGGAGAAGAGGCCATTGATGAGGATCACCCCCACGATGGCGAGGCCCAGTGTCGCCCATCCCTGTCCGGGCTGATGCCACTGGGCGAAGAACGCGAGCCCGGCGGCCACCCATAGGATGACCGCGAAGAAGTGGCTGAACTGGCGGAGGAAGCGCAGGACGATGGAAGATCCCCCGAGCTGCTCGATGCGGTTGGGGCCGAAGCTGGCCAGGCGGCGCCGGATCTCCTCCGTGCTCAGGCCCTCCGGGCTGCTGTGCAGGCTGCGCAGGACCTCCTCGGGGTTTAGACTCTGGAGCCTCGTGTCTTCGCTCATGGTGGTAGCCTCGAATCCCAGTGGGTAAAGCGGATCCCCTTAGGAGGCTCTGATTTAGCCCTTATGCGCCGTGAAGAAATAATACCGTTTTTAAGGGTGGTTTGGGAGGATTAGGCCCGGGTACCGGGGGAGTGTTGCGACGCTCGTTGATCGAACAGGTCATAGAGGCAGAGGTTGCCGCCGTGCGGGTGGTCAATGGTTGCCAGCCCGTGTGGTCCGTAGTAACCACTTGCCGGGGCGTGAGGCCCGCATTGGACTCTGCTGGGTACCTGGGCATCTGCTTCGGTAATTCTTGTTTACATTCTCGTGCGGAAGTGGCATTTATCGATCGCAGTCGCCATTCAAGCCGTACTGAGTCGGGCTTGTTTTCTGACTATTTGGCCGAGCCAGTTGCAGCAAGCCGCCGGGAGACAGAGCTATCGGCAACCATTCACCCAGACCTGGGTAAATCACCTGCCGTTTTGGAATCTTCCGATCATTTTTTCAGCGTTATTTATGTTTTGGCATGGAGTTACGTGCTTGTTCTTTGATGGTGCGTACCACCGCTCTGGCCCTGATTGCTGAATAAAGCGTTACCGAATTGGTCGCCGGTTGATTTGGGTCGTAGGTTCAGACTGGCAGCAGGGCAATACGGCAACCTCCGTTTTTAGTAGCCTGTTCGCCTCAGCACCCCTTCGATACGGCCACCAGGGTGTCTACACTCATAGCCTCTATGGCCGTAAAAATGGCCTTCCGTGGCCTAAATTCGCCTTCACCCATTGGGTGACCTCTCATAATGGCGAAAAACAAAATTATATCATGAGGATATCATGAATTCATCGGGGGTAACTGCTGTTTTTAGGATAATCGCTATCCCTCCGTGAACTTGCCAAACGGATGACGCGCTAATTGATCAGGGGATGAGCGGAGTATACGCTATAACATTAAAATCTCTCGTTACACGGAGGCGAGCGGAAGCAGCAAGCTGGTATTACCTGAAAATGTCCTGCCGGTATTGCCCATGCGCAATATTGTCCTCTTCCCAGGGGTGGTTCTGCCCCTCAGTATTGGTCGCGCACAGTCAGTGGCTGCGGCCCAGGAGTCCATCCGCCAGGAATGTCCCATTGCCGTGCTGCTGCAAAAGGACCCCGGCAACGATGCGCCCGGCCCTGGTGACTTGTATCCG
Organism: Pseudomonadota bacterium; assembly: GCA_021827445.1. Classification (GTDB taxonomy): domain Bacteria; phylum Pseudomonadota; class Gammaproteobacteria; order Acidithiobacillales; family Acidithiobacillaceae; genus Acidithiobacillus. The sequence continues at coordinate 3,489 of JAKAVW010000031.1, read as the reverse complement.
GTGGGTACGGTGGCCGGTATATTGCGTTATGTGACCACCGGGGATGGCGGCCACCATCTCATTGCCCAAGGAGAAGGCCGTTTCCGGGTGCGCGAATTTTTGCCGGGTTATCCCTTTCTGGCGGCCCGCATCGAGCGACTGGAGGAGATTACTGCTACCGGTTCGGAGCTGGATGCCCGCGTCCTGCACTTGCGCCAGCAGGCCACCGAAGCCCTCGCTCTCCTGCCGCAGGTGCCTCAGGAACTGGCCCAGGCTATCGCCCATGTGGAGCAGCCTGGGGCACTGGCGGATCTGATTGCCAACTTTCTCGATCTTAAGGCCGAGGAGCGCCAGCAGATTCTGGAAAATCTTGACGTGCGCAGCCGTCTGGAACAGGTCTCGCAGTTTTTGAGCTATCGCATTGAGGTCCTGAAGCTTACCCACAAGATCAGCGAGCAGACCAAAGAGGTCATGGATCGCCGCCAGCGTGAGTATTTCCTGCGCGAGCAACTCAAGGCCATCCAGCAGGAATTGGGGGAAGGAGAGGAGGGCAACGGTGAGATGGAGGCTCTGGGTCACGCCATTGACGAGGCCCATTTACCCGTCGAGGTGGAGACTGCGGCCCGTAGGGAGTTGCGTCGCCTACAACGGATCGGATGCCCGAAGGGGCCGGCGAGTATGGCATGGCGCGTAGTTATATCGACGCCATTCTGGCCCTCCCATGGAGCAAGGAGACAGCAGAGCGCATTGACATCGGTGAAGCGCGGGGCATTCTCGACGAGGATCACCACGACCTCGATAAGATCAAGCGGCGTATCCTTGAGCATTTGGCGGTACATCGCCTGAATTCCAGCGGCAAGAGCCCCATTCTCTGCTTTGTGGGACCGCCGGCGGTGGGCAAGACCTCTCTGGGCCAGAGCATCGCCCGCGCCATGGGGCGCAAGTTTGTGCGCGTGAGCCTGGGCGGCGTCCATGACGAGGCGGAGATCCGCGGTCATCGGCGTACCTAGATCGGCGCCTTGCCGGGCAATATCCTCCAGTCTCTGGGCAAGGTGGAGGTGCGCAATCCGGTGATGCTCCTGGATGAGATCGACAAACTCGGCGCCGGTGGTTTCCACGGCGATCCCGCCGCCGCCCTGCTGGAAGTGCTGGACCAGGAGCAAAACCGCACCTTTCGCGACACCTATCTGGCCATGCCCTTTGACCTCAGCCACGTCTTTTCCATCGCCCCGGCCAATGTCCTGGATACTATCCCCGGCCCCCTGCGGGACCGCATGGAAATCATCGCGCTTTCGGGTTATACGGAGGAGGACAAGATGCATATCGCCTTCCGCTACCTCCTGCCCCGGCAGCGGGAGGCGGCGGGCCTGACGGCGGAGCAACTGGTGCTGGAAGAAGACACCTTGCTGGCCCTCATCCGCGGCTATACCCGCGAGGCCAGCTGCCGCAATCTGGAGCGGGAACTGGGGGCCATTTGCCGCTGGGTGGCGGTGCGCGTCGCCGAGGGCAGCAGCAGCGGGATGCAGGTTCGTCCCGATGACCTGGCCACCGTTCTTGGTCCCCAGCACTTTGAAAACGAAGTCGCCTCGCGGGTGGCCCTGCCCGGCGTGGCCACCGGTTTGGCCTGGACGCCGGTGGGTGGGGATATCCTCTTCATCGAGGCCAGCAAGAGCCCCGGTAACGGCCGACTCATCCTGACCGGCCAGCTCGGCGATGTCATGAAGGAGAGCGCCCAGGCGGCCATGAGCCTGGTCAAGGCGCGGGCGGCGGACTGGCAGATTGCCCAGGAGAGCATCGATAAGAGCGATATCCATATCCACATTCCCGCCGGCGCCATCCCCAAGGACGGTCCCAGCGCGGGGGTAACCCTTACCGTCGCGCTGATTTCCTTGCTTACCGGCCGCAAGGTGCGGCCAGATGTGGCCATGACCGGCGAGATCAGTCTGCGCGGCCTGGTTCTGCCCGTAGGCGGGATCAAGGAAAAGGTCCTGGCTGCGCTGCGTGCTGGTATTCACACGGTGCTATTGTCGGCGCGCAACCACCGGGATTACGAAGAGATCCCAGAGAATGCCCGGCAACAACTCACTTTCATCTGGATAGAGCGGGTGGAAGAGGCAGTGGCACAGGCGCTGGTTTCCAATCCGGATGTATCGAATTAGTAGGAGTGGCTCGACGCCGTTTTCATATCATCCCATTCGGGACCATAGTTTCCGGATACCATCCGTCATCGGACAGCCATGCCCAACGCATGATGATGTTCGCCATGCGGTTGCACCAATTAAGTTTTCGTCGCCGTAGCCCATACCGGTGCAGTATTCCATGCCTCAGACAGCGCCGAGCATCGGGAATGGTTTCGTGATCCAGTTCCGTAGCATTAATCAGGATCATTTTCTTGATAACATTGTGCGACGACATGGTGCCGGCGTAAAATCCGAACAGACTTTCTGGTCGCTCACGAGCGACCGGCTGATAGCTCAAAAAGACAAGTCCGTATTGTCGAATCAGAATAGCGCGTTGCCGTACCATAATTCGGGGGCTTTTTTACTCAGGTGTTTTTGGATGATACCCAGATTTTGAGCGCAACTGGCTGTGACAGGTTTTATCAATGAGCGAGTCGATCGATCAACGGGAGGTGAGGCATGGTAGGGCTAGAACGGTTTGTTCACATTTCGGTAGAAGGGGTGAGCCTGGAAGGCAACTGGGTGATTCCCGAAAATGCCTTCGGTCTGGTGCTCTTCGCCCACGGCAGCGGCAGCAGCCGCCTGAGTCCCAGGAACAATTACGTGGCGCAGGTACTGCGTGACGGCGGTATTGGTACCTTGCTCTTCGATCTGTTGACCGAAGAGGAGGATCGGGTATATGCCACACGCTTCGATATCGGCCTGCTGAGTGAGCGCCTGGCGTTAGCCACCCGTTGGACACAGCGACAGCCGGAGGCGGCGGGCCTGCCTTTGGGTTATTTCGGCGCCAGCACCGGCGCTGCGGCAGCCTTGCGCGCGGCCGCCCAGTTTGGTGACGCTATCGCTGCGGTGGTTTCCCGCGGCGGGCGACCCGATCTCACCGGCCCCGCCATCACCCAGGTAAAAGCGCCTACCCTCCTTATCGTCGGCGGCTTAGACGATGTGGTGATCGGCATGAATGAGCAGGCTCTCGCTGCTTTACGGGCGGAGAAGGAGTTGGCCATTATTCCCGGCGCCACCCATCTCTTTGAGGAACAAGGGACGCTGGAAGCGGCGGCCCGCCTGGCCCTGGGGTGGTTCCAGCGCTATTTCAAAGCCGCAGCCGGATAATACCCCGTCCCGAATTCAAAGACTCCATAGTGGACCCGCCGGGCGTAAGCCAACCGGAGCCGCCGATGTGATAAGGCGGTGCAACAGGCCCCCGCATGCCCCGGTCTAGCTGTTCATGGTTGCCGCCAGCAGGGGCCGCAACTCCTTGAGCGTCCTCGCATTGAGCACGTCTTTCTTCTCCAGCCAGCCGCGCTGCGCTTGTTGTAGGCCAAAATGCAGG